>JBLNCO010000390.1:0-4909 GCA_050260715.1 Hyphomicrobiales bacterium
GACACCTGGTACCCCGAGCTGGGCATCAGCGTCGAATGGAAGCCGGTGGTCCCGGAAGGCTGGCGCGACTCCACCGCCGCCTGCCTCGCCGCCGGCCACCCCGTCGACCAGCGCAACATCATCGAATCGCTGCCCCGCGCCCGCGTGACGCTCGTCGACACCATCAAGATGTTCATCGAAGAAGCCCCCGCCGAGCTTCGCAAGACCATGCAGCTCGCCGACTTCGTGGCCATGAACGAAAGCGAAGCGCGGGAGATGGCCCGGCTCCCGAGCATCGCGCGCGCAGCCCGTGCGCTCGTCGCCGAGGGCGCCCGCAACATCATCATCAAGCTCGGCGAATACGGCGCCGCCTTCGTGAACGAAAACGAGTACTTCGTCGCGCCCGGCTACCCGCTCGAAGAGGTCATCGACCCCACGGGTGCCGGCGATGCCTTCGCGGGCGGGTTCATGGGCTACCTCGACAGCGCCGAGTCGATTACGCCTGCGGAAGTGCGCAAGGCCATCATCTACGGCTCCACCACCGCGTCCTTCGCCGTCGAGGGCTTCGGCCCCACGCGCCTGCTCGCCCTCACCCGCGATGAGGTCGAGGAGCGCTACCGCGAGTTCCGCCGGCTCACCTTCTTCGAGGCAGGCGAGTAATGGCCGAACGAGAGGTGCGGTGGCAGGGCAGCTTGCCCCGGCGCTACGACTATATCGTCCAGTCGCTCCACGACCGCGACCGCGTCCGCGAGCTGCTCCGGCCGCGCATCGAGTACACGGCCTACGCACTCGGCCAGCTCGAGCCCGGCCTCTTCGAGCGCACGAAGTGGTACTGGGCCCGCGGCGATACTGGCGTTGGGCTCGTGCTCCATTCGCGCGGCGGCCTCGGCGATGCCACGTTTCTCATGGGCGATGTCGGCGCAGTCTCGGCGATCCTTTCCATCCATCCCGGTCCCGCCCACACCTACGCCACCTGCCAGCCCCAGCACCTCGATGAGCTCCAGCGCGTCTACCGGCTCGCCAACCAGCAGCCGATGATTCGCATGGCCGTCACGCGCGAGGAGTTCCAGCCGGCAACCGGCATCGAAACCATCACCCTCAGCGGCGTCGATATCCGCCGCATCAATGCGCTCTACGGCAGCGAAGGCGGCGCCAGCTACTACATCCCCGAGCACATCGATGCCGGCGTCTACCGCGGCGTCGTCACCGAAGGCCGCCTCGTCGCCGTGGCCGGCACCCACGTCGTCTCCCGGCACGAAGGCGTCGCGGTGGTTGGCAACGTGTTCACCCACCCCGCCTATCGCGGGCGCGGATATGCCGGCGCCGCCACCAGCGCCGTCACCGAAGACCTCCTGAACTACTGCGACTACGTCGTCCTCACGGTCGACCCCCTGAACTCGCCCGCCGTCCACGCCTACCGGCGGCTCGGGTACCGGGAGGTCTGCCAGCTCGTCGAAGCGAGCGCGGCCCGCCGCGACCCCGCCGGCCTCGCCAGCGTTGCCCGGCGCGTTCGCGCAGCTATCCGCGGGCGCAAGTATCATGGTTCCTTCGTTACCCTGAACGGCCGCTAGGCCCGCCCCCATTTCATCCTCTCCCTCGAAGGTGCTACCCATGCCTGTCCCCGCCGACATCGCCAACCACGCGCTCGCTCCCGATGGGGTGAACCGCATCGAATGGGCAGCCCGCGAAATGCCGGTCCTGCGCCTTATCCGCGAGCGCTTCCAGCGCGAAAAGCCCCTCCAGGGCATCCGCATGACGTCCTGCCTGCACGTCACCACCGAGACCGCGAACCTCGCCATCACCCTCCGCGACGGCGGGGCCGACCTCCGCATCTGCGCCAGCAACCCGCTTTCGACCCAGGACGATGTCGCCGCCGCGCTCGTGCACGAATACGGCATCCCCGTCTTCGCCATCTGCGGCGAAGACAACGAGACCTACTACAAGCACATCCACCAGGCCCTCGAACACTCGCCGCAGCTCACCATGGACGACGGCGCCGATGTCGTGGCCGTCATCCACAAGGAGCGCCGCGACCTGCTCGACGGCGTGGTCGGCGGCACCGAAGAGACGACCACCGGCGTCATCCGCCTGCGCGCCATGGCCGCCGATGGCGCCCTCGGCTACCCCATCGTCGCAATCAACGAATCCGACACGAAGCACCTCTTCGACAACCGCTACGGCACCGGCCAGTCCACCGTCGACGGCATCATCCGCGCCACGAACGTCCTGCTCGCGGGCAAGACGTTTGTTGTCGCCGGATACGGCTGGTGCGGCCGCGGCGTTGCATCGCGCGCCCGCGGGCTCGGCGCCCACGTCGTCGTCACCGAAGTCGACCCCGTGAAGGCGCTCGAAGCCGTGATGGATGGCTTCCAGGTCATGCCTATGGCCGAAGCCGCCCCCATCGGCGACTTCTTCGTCACCCTCACCGGCGACTGCAACGTCATCGACCGCCAGCACCTGGAGGCGATGAAGGACGGCGCGATCATGGCCAACAGCGGCCACTTCGATAGCGAAATCAACCTTCGCGCCCTCAGCGCCATGAGCGAAGCAAAGCGCCGCGTCCGCGATTCGGTCGACGAGTACCGCCTGCAGGATGGCCGCAAGGTCTACCTGCTGGGCGAAGGCCGCCTGGTGAACCTCGCGGCCGCGGAGGGCCACCCGGCTGCCGTCATGGACATGTCCTTCGCGAACCAGGCACTCGGCGCTGAATGGATCGCCACGAACCACCACAAGCTCGAAAAGAAGGTCTACGAGCTCCCCAAAGAGGTCGACCAGGAGATCGCGCGGCTCAAGCTCCACGCCATGGACGTCCAGATCGACTACCTCACCGAGGAGCAGCAGCGCTACCTGACAAGCTGGCAGGAAGGCACCTAGGCCCGGAACTCATATCCGCCACTGACACTGGCGCTTGGTGTTCGCTCGCGGAAGCGGCACCATGTGCGCATGCTTCGCGTCTACATCGAAGCCGGCACGAAACGGACCTTCGCCTGCGCCCTCGACTGGCCCGGCTGGTGCCGCAGCGCCCGCGACGAGGCTGCCGCGATCGAGAACCTCCTCGCCTACGCGCCGCGCTACGCCCCCATCGCCGCCGACGCCGGCTACCCGTTGGACCGCGATGTCCTGGATGTCGAGGTCATCGAGCACGTCCCCGGCAACGGTACAACCGACTTCGGCGCGCCCGACCGGCCCGCCACAGCCGACACCGGGCCCCTCCCGCCCGCCGACGCGCGTCGCCTCGCCGACCTCGTAACGGCCGCCTGGCGCGCGCTCGAACGTACCGCCGCTCGCGCTCCCGCCGAGTTGGCGAAGGGCCCCCGGGGCGGCGGCCGCGACCGCGACAAGGTCCTCCAGCACGTCCTCGGCGCCGAAGTCTCCTACGCCCGCAAGCTGGGCGTCCGCCACCGCGAGCCCGCCTTCGATGACACCGCCGCGATCGCCGCCTTGCGCTCCGACATCGAGGCCGCCATCGCCGCCGGGAAACCCGCACAGGACGCCCCTCGCGCCTGGCCGGTACCCTACGCGGCCCGCCGCATCGCCTGGCACGTCATCGACCACGCCTGGGAGATCGAAGACCGCGGCGGCCTCGACCCCGCGCGCGCCTGGTAGCGCCGGACGCCGCCCCGGCCCCTGTCTCCCGTTCGCCCCCTGATACGCCTTCGATGCCCCGGCCGTGCACCGTGTTGCGTCCGCACCCCGCGCCGCCTCTTACCGTGCATACCAATTGACGAGACGAACCCGGGGGAATGAAGCATGAGACGATGGCTCTATGTGGGCGTACTGATGGTGGTGCTCCCGTTCACGCTGGTGGCCTGTGGCGACGACGATGACGATGACGGCGGCCTGCAGGACGCCGCGAACGACGCCGCCACCACCATCCGCGACAAGGCCGAAGATGCGCAGTCGGCCGTCGCCGGCATCGCACCCGTGACCGTCGACCTCGACGAACAGGGCGGCTCCGGCGTCTCCGGCGACGCCATCGTGACGCCCGAAGGCAGCGACACCTCCCGCGTCACCTTCAACGTCGACGTCGACTTCGATGGCGACAAGAAGTTCGAGGCCGGCATCTGGGAAGGCAGCTGCGATACCGTCACCGGCACGCCCAAATTCGGCCTCGACGAGCTCGACGAAGGCAACTCTACGTCGCAGGTCGACCAGGGGATCCAGGAGCTGAAGGACGGCAACTACGTCATCGCCCTCCGCGACGGTGGCAAGGTGGTCGCCTGCGGCGCCCTCAGCTAGCCTGCCGCCGGCCTCGGCCACCAGGCGGAAAATCGGCAATCGGCAATCGTCAATTGCCTCGGTGCCACCGGCCCCCTCGATTTCCCCCGCGACACGCTACGCTTGGCGCATGCGCGCGACGGTGCTCCACGTGGACCTCGATGCCTTCTTCGTGTCGATGGAACTCCTGCGCCACCCGGAGCTCCGGGGGCTGCCGGTGGTGGTCGCGGGCGGCCTCGGCCCGCGCGGCGTGGTCAGCACCTGCAGCTACGAAGCCCGCAAGTTCGGCGTCCGCTCGGCGATGCCCGTCGCCCGCGCGCGCCAGCTCTGCCCGCAGGCCGTCTACCTCCCGTCCGACTTCGCCTACTACGCCCCTGCCTCGAAGCAGTTCCACGCCATCCTTCGCGACTACACGCCCATCGTCGAACCCGCCGGCGCCGACGAGGCCTATCTCGATGTCGCGGGCAGCGAACGGCTCTTCGGCGACGCCGAAGCGATCGCCCGCGATATCCGCCGCCGCGTCCGCGACGAAATCGGCATCACCGCCTCGGTCGGCGTGTCCGTCAACAAGCTCGTTTCGAAGGTTGCCAGCGACGCCGGTAAGCCCGACGGCCTCGTCGTGGTCCCGGCGGGCGAGGAGGCGGCGTTTTTCGCGCCCCGCCCGCTGCGGGATCTCCCCATGATCGGCCCGAAGACCGCGGCCGCCCTCGCC
>JBLNCO010000391.1:0-3489 GCA_050260715.1 Hyphomicrobiales bacterium
AAGCCGGTCATCGGTATCTGCAACGGCTTCCAGATCCTCTGTGAGAGTCATCTGCTCCCCGGCGCCCTCATGCGCAACGACAGCCTGCAGTTCCGCTGCGAGTGGACCTACCTTCGCCGCGAAGGCATGGACACGCCCTGGGCCGCCGGGATCGGCGACGGTGAGGTCATCCACATCCCCATCAGCCACGGCGAAGGCAACTACTTCGCCGACGACGCCACACTCGACCGCCTCGAAGACAGCGGGCGGGTCATCTTCCGCTACTGCGACGAAGCCGGGCGCGTCACGGCCGAATCGAACCCGAATGGCAGCCTGCGCAACATCGCCGGCATCGTGAACGAGCGCGGGAACGTGCTCGGCATGATGCCGCACCCCGAACGCGCGGGCGAAGCGATCGTCGGTGGCGCCGATGGCAACCGCATCTGGCGCTCCGTCATGGAGCACGCCGTCGCCACGGTCGCCTGACCCGGCGATAGTTGGCTATTGCGCACGCGAATACGCGGCTGGTATAAACTCCGCCCCAGAGGGACGGTGGGTGATAGCAGAGCCGCCTGCCGTGGCGCGGGGCCCAGCTAGCGGCCCGGCCAGGGGTTTTCCTCCGATGACGTCCGCTTCCGCAAGCATGGAAATGGCCCAGGGCGGTTATCCCGTCCAGGTCGAGATCGAGGGACCGCAGCCGCAGAACCGCCTGAGCGTGCTCCTGCGCATCATCTACGCCATCCCCCACCTCATCATCCTCAGCGTCCTCGGCTACGTCGTCGAGGTCACCGGGTTCATCAGCTGGCTGATCATCGTGATCACCGGCAAGTATCCGGCCGGCCTCTTCAAGTTTCACGCCGGCTACGTCCGCTGGGCCGCGCGTGGCTACGGCTATGTGGCGCTCCTCACCGACAAATACCCACCGTTCTCCCTGGATGAGGAACAGTATCCCATCCGTCTGTCGGCCGCCGAAGAGCTGGAAAACCGCAACCGGCTCACCGTCTTCTTCCGCATCATCCTCCTCATCCCACACCTGATCGTCCTTGCCGTCCTGGGAGTCGCCGCGACAGTCGTCGTGATCATCGCGTGGATCGCGGCGCTGATTACCGGCTCGGTGCCCGAAGGGATGCATCGGTTCGTCGCCGGCGCGGTCCGCTGGGGCGCGCGCGTCAACGGCTACTGCTACATGCTCACCGACGAGTACCCGCCCTTCAGCCTTGAATAGCCGAACGATCACGCCAGCCGAGCGGCGCCCATGAGCGACCCCCAGGAACCGGGCGGGAACGACGCCCCGCCGGGCTGGCCGGGCGATGCCCCGCTGCCCGGGATGGCGGGTGGCATCGAGCGCCGCGCCGCAGGCCAGCGCGAAGCCCACGCCAGCGAATCGGAGCCTGCTCCCGGCCCGGCAGCGAATCCTCCCGCCGGCGTTGACCCGCCTGCGCAGGAATCGCCAGCCCCCGGCCCAACGGGCGAGCCGCCCGGCCCGCCCGCCGAAGACGCCGCCCCGGCGCGCTGGGAGCCGCCCGCTCGTCCCCCGGGCGAGCGCTATCCCATGCGCTTCGAGGTGGAGTACCCGGAGCGCCTGAGCCGCTGGAAAACGCTCCTGCGGGCGTTCCTCCTGCTCCCGGTCTACCTCTTCTTCGCGCCCGTCGCCTACCTGGTGCAGGGCGTCATCGCGCTCGGCTGGATCCCGGTGTTTCTCAAGCGAAAGTACCCGTCCTGGCTCTTCGCCATGGGCTCAGGCGGCCTCGAATTCACCGCCCGCTACGCCGCCTACGCCCTCCTCCTGACCGACCGCTACCCCAGCTTCGACCGCGACACTAGCCCGGTGCGGCTCGAATACGACCAACCCCCGAACGGCCGCCTCAGCCGCTGGCGCGTGCTCTTCTGGAAACTGATCCTCCTTGTCCCGCACTTCGTCGTGCTCTTCTTCCTGGGGCTCGCCGTCTGGGCGGTCACGATCATCGCCTGGTTCGCCATCCTCTTCACCGGCCGCTACCCCCGCGGCATGTTCGGCTTCGTGACCGGCGTGATGCGCTGGTACTACCGCGTCATCGGCTACTTCGCCTCCTACAACGACCGCTTCCCGCCCTTCGCGCTCTCCGGCGATGCGGGCCCCGGCGAACGAGCGTCCGCCATCGCCTGTGGCGTCATCGGGCTGCTGCTCGTCGGCGGCTGTACCGGCGGTATCACCGCCGCCGCCATCCTTGTCGACTACAGCCACACCACCCGCGTCGACTACGACGACCTCGCCGAAGGCATCCCCAGCACGACCTTCTCCACCGGCGCTCGCTCCGACCCCACCTTCACGGTCCGCCTCGAACACGTCACCGACCCTGCCGACGACCTGCTCAACATCGTCGAGCCCGATGGCCGCCGGGTGATTGTCTTCGACTGGCGCGTGTACAACGGCACGTCCGCCACGCGCACGTTCGAAGCCCCGAATGCCACCCTCGTGTACGAAGACGACGGCGACCGGGAATCGGTGGATGCGATGTTCGTCCTGCTGAATGACGGCGACTGGCCCGCGCAGCTCCATCCCGAACGCGCTGGCATCGTTCGCGCGGCCTTTGTGGTGCCTGCCGATGCCGAGCCGGTCGAGCTCCGCCTCGACCCTCCGTGGCCCTCGCCGGATAACATAAAATACCGTTTTGAATAGCCGCGCCGCTGAAATGCGGGGTTGTGGCAAGTTTGCAATTGGCGAGTCAGGTCATGCAGACGTTTGCTTCGCACCTGCGGCTAAGTTTCATACATGACATTGCCACTGGGTTCGGCCGACAGTCTGCGAAGGTCGCTGCACATCGCGCATCCAGCCCAGCCCGCCCAGTACACCTACCCTCGCGGCGTTCGCACAGTCCCATTCGCAGGGCTTGCCGAAGCGGTTGTGAGCGCCTTCAGCGACGCCTTCCTCTACATCGCCGCCTGCCCGTTCGTGCTCGGCTTCGCGGCCATCCTCTTCCGCGAACTCTGGCCCATTGCCGCCATCGCCGCCGGCTTCGCCTACCTCGTGGCCGGCTGGGCCACCGGCCAGTCACCGGGGATGCGCTTCGCGGGCGTCCGCCTCGTCGTTGAGAAGACCGGCGACGTTCCGGGTATTGGCCGGGCCGCCTTCCGGGCCGCGCTCCTGCTGCCGGTGGCCGCCGCGGTGTTCGTGCTCGCCGATGCTTCGCTGCCCGACCCGCAGGCGCGCGTTTCGTCCGAGCCGGTGGCTGTCGCCGCCGCCTGCGTCATCCTCGCAGCCGGCTTCGTCAGCCACCTCTGGGCACTCTTCGACCCCAGGCGCCGGGCGCTCCACGATATCGCCTGCGGCCTCGTGCTGCTCGCCTCCCCGGAGGGTTCTCTGCAGCGGCGTGTCCACCACCGGAGCTGGCGCGCGAACCAGTAACGGTCCGGCGCCAACCGCGATGGCTCCCGCTAACGGGTAACCCCGGACTTGGGTACGCTTGAGCCATGCCCGTTGACCAGGAAGCCCTCGACGCTGTCGCCCTCAGCAGAGACGAGTACGACCTC
>JBLNCO010000392.1:0-7094 GCA_050260715.1 Hyphomicrobiales bacterium
CCCCCGCTTCGCGGGGCGCTGTTGCCGTCCCGCTACTTCGACAGGCGAATGTGCGTCTGTTCCGCCACCTGCCGGAACGCTTCGTCGAGTTCCGCGGTTGTGGGCGACGCGTAGTACTGGCCATGCCCACGGGCCGCGATGTCCGCCAGGAACGAGTCATCGACGTCGCGCCCAAGGCCGATGGTGTAGATGATCGTCCCCTCCCCGCCGATGAGGTCCGCCACCTTCTGCGCGTGGCTCACAGCGGTCGAGACGCTGTTCGAGTTCGAACTGCAGCTCCCGTTATAGCTCGACCAGCTAAAGCTCGAGCTCCCGCAGTACTGGTTCGCGATACCGTCGGTGAGCAGCACCACGACCTTGATGGAATTTGGCCGCGAGTTGGACCCGTTCACGATGGTCCGCCCCAGCGCGAGCCCGTGGGCGATGTTCGTGTTCCCTTCCGGGATCGCGAGGTCATCGATCTTCGACCGCACGGTACTGAAGTCGGACGACAGGTTCAGGCTCTTCGTACCGTTCGTCGAATAGCGGGCCAGGCCGATCTGGTCGTAGGTGGAGTTGAACAGGCCGGTGAAGTACTTCGCCGCGCTGATCATCGGGTCGTACGGGGTGAAGGGACCGTCGTCTCCGTTCCTGGCGGCGGTGTCGCAGCCCACGCGGTTCGCCCACACTTCCGCCCCGGCCGGGTGCGCAATCTTCGCCGTGCTCTGGCCCGTGAAGTTGTTGCGCTGAGCGCGCTTGACGGTCATCTCATCGCGGGCGGAGTCGATGCTCTGGATGTCGAACAGCTCGTAGCTGCCGGTCCCGTCGGTGGTCGAATGGATCGCAATGATCCCGGTTCGCCCCGCGATGGAACGCTGGTAGTAGCGCGTGGACGAGCTGTAGCCGAAGTTGGCGTTGTTCGCCGAAGAGCTCGTGCTGTTGAAGATGGAAACGTCGTCCAGCTTGATCGTGATGGTGTCGCCGCCGCCGGCTGAAATCGCCTCCCGAAGGTGCGGGATCTTGCCCGACGCCCCGGGGCTCATGAGCACGTTCTCCTGGCTCTCGCTGTGGATGAACGTGTCGTAGCACATCGACCCGGAGGTATCGAGCACGACAGCGATGTCGAGCACCGAGAGCTCCGCCTGGCCTTCGGCGGAGACGTGGAACTTGTCGAGCCCCACGAACTTGCCGAACCAGGTCGGGATGTCGGCTTCGCCCTTCACGTGCAGGGTGCGGTTATCGATGATGGTTGGTGTGAAGGAGACGTTCTCGCCGTTCGACTTGATGAAGCCGGCGTTCTTTTCCCAGTAGTCCGTTGCATAGGAACTCGCCGTGCCGGCGCCCTCGGGAAGGCTCTGGGCGCCTGCCAGCGCTGCCGCATCGACGCCCGCCTGGATCGATGTACGCGCCCAGATGAAGCGGCCGACATCGACGCTGAGGGCCAACAGGCCCAGCATCCCGACCAGGCCGGCTGCGAAGAGCAGCAGTGCCTGGCCGTGTTCGTTGGCGCGCACGCGCCCCAGGATCCGCTTGAACATGGGGATTGCCCTTTGTGGTTGGTGGGTGAGGCTCAGCCAACCGCGGAAGGAACAGCACGCCCGGGGGGTGAGGCCCCGGGGTGAGGCCGGGCTTATTCCAGCCGCATGGATGACGAAGCTGAGATGCTCGGCTCCGATAACCCGCTCCCGCCGACGAGCTTGATGAAATCCCCGATCGGCGTTACGTAGTCGAAGTCGTAGCTGACGCTGATGGTGACTTCCGAACCCCGCGCGCCCTGCACGTTCGTCTTCGTCACCGTCATCTTGGCGGGATCCAGGCTGCAATCGCCGGGATAGTCGTCGCAGTAGGCTTCCTGGATCTTCTGGTCGATGCCCGCCGAATCCATCTGGACTGCGGCGGCCCTGGCGCCCTCGCGCGCGGCGTTCGTTACCACCAGCCACGTGTAGAAGCCGCGGCCGAAGTCGACGAGCGCGAAAAGCAGGAGCAGGAACACCGGCAGGATCATCGCGAACTCGACCAGCGACTGGCCCGCCTCCGTTTCCCGCCACTGCGAGAGGCGAAGCTTCCGGACGAGCCGTCCGGGCCGGGCGAATGAGCGAAGCGTTGTGACCATAAACGTCCTGCCGATGCGAATGGTGCGAACGATCGGAAAGGGGGCGCCCGCGAGACTTCGCCCGCGCTGCGCCCCCGTTCGCTCGAATGTTGGACTTAGAAGGCGCTGTTGATCTGGCCGAGCGTGGTGTTGATGTTCCCGCCCAGCGCGGTCAGGGCGACGATGCAGACGACGGCGATGAGCGCGAGGATCAGGCCGTACTCGGCGAGACCCTGGCCTTCTTCGTTGTTGCGGCGGGCCTGGACAGCGACATACTTCTCGATGGCCCAGTTGCGAATCTTCGACATGTTTGGTTTCCTACCTCTTCCTCTGTGGGGTCTTGCCCCGGGTGTTCGACCCCTGCGCGCCTTCCTCTGCCTCCCCTGCCCTGGCCGCCGCTCCGGTCGGGGCTCCGCTTGTCAGCCTCTTGCCGGTCCCGCCCGGCCTGCGTCTGATTCGCGGAAAGAGGTCAGCCCACAGTGGGACTATCAGCAGGTTCGGCCCTTCATCCGGGGGCTAAAGGGCGTTCACTAAACCGCCACCGTTCCTTCTCTTGCCCGCGTTCTGCCCAACGAGAGGAGGCAGTTCGGGCGGTCCGACTGGCCGGGCGCCGCTACCGCGCCGATGGTCATACCGAGACCTTGTCGAGGGACCACCCATGAGTTCGACCACTGCGCAGCGGCCGGCCGCTTTCCGGCCGTTGAGCGTCATCCTTCAAGACGCCGCCCTCGTTGGCTTCTGCGTGCTCAGCGCCATTGCTCACCTGTCCCAGCTCGCAGATGGCCACCTGCTCAGCTCTGCGTTCCTCGCTGAACAGATCCTGTTGGCCGTGCTCTTCCTCGTTCGGCGCCGCCCGGCAGTCACCAGCAGCCGTCCCTTCGACTGGATTGTGGCCATCGGTTCCTGGCTACCAATTGCGATGCGTCCCGCCGAGTCCAGCGTTTCGGCCCTGCTGGTCGCCGGCGCATGCGTCCAGTTCGTCGGCCTGGCGCTGACGATCGTCGGTTTCCTCTACCTCGGGCGAAGCTTCGGCATCGTCGCCGCCAACCGCGGGCTGAAAGTCAACGGCCCGTACCGGGTGGTGCGGCACCCCATCTACTTCTCGCACGGGCTCACGCAGGTCGGGTTTCTGCTGGCGAACCCGAGCTGGTTGAACCTCGCGATCTTCGCGCTCGTTTCTCTCTGCCAGGTGTTCCGCATGAGCGCCGAGGAGCGAATCCTCACCGAAAGCGCGGACTACGCGCTCTACCAGAAGCGGGTTCGCTGGCGCGTCCTCCCGGGGCTCTACTAGGTGCCAGCCATGCGGCTACGCCACGAGTTGCGCGCTGCCGGGTGGGCCGCCCTTTCGTGGGCCCTGTTCCTGCTGCTGGTGAACCCCTACCTGCTCCTCCGCGCGAAGGGCGACGAACTCAGGGGGTGGTACCACCTCGGCGACCTGGAGCGAGCGGTTTTCCAGGGTCGCACGCCGACGACCCTGCTGCAGCGCGGCATCTACTCCCACGACCTGGTCTGGCTCGACTTTGCCGGCTTCGCCTTGCATCTCAGCTGGTTCTTCCTGCCGTTCGTGGCGGGGATCCTCGTCACCGTGTTCGAACGCGACAGGTTGCCGGAGCTCCTCGGCTGGCTCATCGCCGCCTTCTACGTGGCCGCCCTGAGCTTCCTCGTATTCCCGGTGCGTCCGCCATGGATGGACCCCGGCGTTCACCGCGTGCTGGTGGAGCGCAGCTTCATCAACTACACCGGCATCGATAACAACCCGGTCGCCGCGTTCCCGAGCCTCCATGCGTGCATCCCGATGCTGTTGGGCCTCTTTTTCGCGCTGCGCGGCCGGCGGCTCCGGTTCCTGCGCGGGTTGTTCTTCGCGCTCGCGCTGGCGATTGGCTTCGCGGTCGTCTACCTCGGCGAGCACTGGGTGCTCGATGTGCTCGGCGGCTACGCGCTCGCGGGAGCCGTCGCCTACCTCTTCGTGAGCCGCCGCATGCACCGCCTCTACGCCCGCATCCCGGGCCAGCCCGTCGCGCGCCTGTCTCGCCTGAACGGCGCCATCAGCCGCTACGGCCCATCGCCCGCGCAACCCCCGCACGAAGCGGCCCACACCCCCGCCGACCTCCCCCGCGCCGCCTGACCGGGTACAATCACGAAGGGGCGACCAAAGCTCGCCCTTTCGCCACGAACAGCTAACAGCTAATAGCTAACGGCTAATAGCCAACAGCCAACAGCCTCTCGCTACCCCATCGCCGCCTGCAGCCGCCGGTCCAGCGCCGCCAGGAACTCGTCCGTCGTGAGCCACGGCTGGTCCTTGCCGACGAGCAGCGCGAGGTCCTTGGTCATTTCGCCGCCTTCGACCGCCTCGACGCACACGCGCTCCAGCGTGTCCGCGAACGCCGTTACCTCGGGCGTGTTGTCGAGCTTGCCCCGGTGCGCCAGGCCGCGCGTCCACGCGAAGATCGACGCGATCGGGTTGGTCGAAGTCTTTTCGCCGCGCTGGTACGCCCGGTAGTGGCGCGTCACCGTCCCGTGCGCCGCCTCCGCCTCGACCGTCTGGCCGTCGGGCGTCATCAGCACCGATGTCATCAGGCCGAGCGAGCCGAAGCCCTGCGCCACGATGTCCGACTGCACGTCGCCGTCGTAGTTCTTGCACGCCCAGACGATGCCGCCTTCGCCCTTGAGCACCTGCGCGACCATGTCGTCGATGAGCCGGTGTTCGTAGGTCAGCCCCTTCGCCGCGAAGTCGGCCGCGAATTCCTTATCGAACACCTCCTGGAAGATGTCCTTGAAGCGCCCGTCGTACGCCTTGAGGATGGTGTTCTTCGTCGAAAGCGTCACCGGCCAGCCACGGTCCAGCCCATAGCGCAGCGCCGCCCGCGCGAAATCGCGGATCGAATCGTCGAAGTTGTACATCCCCATGGCCACGCCGCCGCCCGGGAAGTCCGCGACCTCGCGTGTCACCGGCTCGCCGCCGCCCGCGGGGGTGAAGGTGATAGTCACGTTCCCGGGGCCCGGCACGACAAAATCCGTAGCCTTGTACTGGTCGCCGTGCGCGTGGCGGCCGATGACGATCGGCTTCGTCCAGCCCGGCACGAGCCGCGGGATGTTCGAACAGACGATCGGCTCGCGAAACACGACGCCGCCGAGGATGTTTCGGATCGTCCCGTTCGGCGACTTCCACATCTCCTTCAGGTTGAACTCCTGGACGCGCGCCTCATCTGGGGTGATGGTGGCGCACTTCACGCCGACGCCGTGCTTCTTGATGGCGTTCGCCGCGTCGATGGTCACCTGGTCGTTCGTCGCGTCGCGATTCTCGATGCCGAGGTCGTAGTACTCGAGCTGCACATCGAGGTACGGCAGGATGAGCCGTTCGCGGATCTGTTGCCAGATGATCCGCGTCATCTCATCGCCGTCGAGCTCGACGACCGGGTTCACGACTTTGATCTTGGCCATGTTTTCTCCCTGCTCGCGGCCCGCGCCGCATCGTTTGCTCAGTCCGTCTTAGCCGAACGGTGCAAGGTGATTGGCCTCGCACCGTCCGCGTTGTACCCCATTCGGCGCGTTACTGCGCCACCAGCTGCCGGAGCACGTACTGGAGGATGCCGCCGTGGCGGTAGTAGTCCAGCTCCACCGGTGTATCGATGCGCGCGATCGCCTGGAAGGTCTTCGCCGAGCCGTCGTCCGCGGTCGCGGTCACCGTCAGTGTCTTGCCGGGTTCGAGCCCGTCGGCGATGCCGGTGATGGCATACGTTTCCCGTCCCGTAAGGCCCAGCGACTCCCGGTTCTGGCCTTCCAGGTACTGCAGCGGAAGGACGCCCATGCCCACCAGGTTGCTGCGGTGAATGCGCTCGTACGACTCGGCGATCACCGCGCGCACGCCGAGGAGCAGCGG
Organism: Hyphomicrobiales bacterium; assembly: GCA_050260715.1. Lineage (GTDB taxonomy): Bacteria > Chloroflexota > Dehalococcoidia > Tepidiformales > Tepidiformaceae > JALOAP01. The sequence continues at coordinate 5,952 of JBLNCO010000392.1, forward strand.
GCCCTTCGCCGCCCAGTCGCGCGACGAACCGCTCCCGTACTCCTTGCCCGCAAGGACGAGCAGCGGCACGCCTTCCTCTCGGTACTTCACCGAGGCGTCGAAGATGCTCATCTGCTCGCCATCGGGGAGGTGCTGTGTGACGCCACCTTCGGTGCCGGGCGCGAGCTGGTTGCGCAGCCGGATGTTCGCGAACGTGCCGCGCATCATCACTTCGTGGTTTCCGCGCCGGGAGCCATAGGAATTGAAGTCGGCCCGCTGGATCCCCCGTTCGAGCAGGTACTTCCCGGCCGGCGACGTCGGGCTGATGTTGCCCGCGGGCGAAATGTGGTCCGTGGTGACCGAGTCGCCCACCATCACGAGCACACGAGCCCCCGAGATGTCCTGCACCGGTGCGGGCTGCGCGGGCATGTCCTCGAAGTACGGCGGGTTCTTCACGTATGTGGATGACGGGTCCCACGCGTAGAGGTCGCCGGAGGGCACGTCGAGGCTGCGCCAGTTGTCATCGCCATCGAACACCCGGCCGTATTCCTTTTGGAACATCTCCGACCGGATGGACGTGCGAATCGCCTCCTGGATCTCCTGCTGCGTCGGCCAGATGTCCCGCAGGAACACCGGCTGCCCGTCGCGATCGAGGCCCACCGGCTCCTTCGAAAAGTCGATGTCCATGGTCCCCGCGAGCGCGTAGGCCACGACCAGCGGCGGCGACGCGAGGTAGTTCGCCCGCACGTCCGGGTTAATACGCCCTTCGAAGTTCCGGTTGCCCGAAAGCACCGCCGCGGCGACCAGGTCGTGTTCGTGGATGGTGTTGCTGATTGGCTCCGCGACCGGCCCGGAGTTGCCGATGCACGTCGTGCAGCCATAGCCCACGAGCTGGAACCCGAGCGCATCCAGGTACGGCTGCACGCCCGCCTCGCGGAAGTAGTCGCTCACCACCTTCGACCCGGGCGCGAGGCTCGTCTTCACCCAGGGCTTCACCTTGAGCCCGCGCTCCACCGCCTTCTTCGCGAGCAGCCCCGCGCCGAGCATGACCTCCGGATTCGAGGTGTTCGTGCAGCTGGTGATGGCGGCGATGACGACCGAGCCCTGCTCGAGGTCGAAGCTCTCGTTGCCAGCGTCGACGGTTGCGGTCTTGGCGATGGCCCC
>JBLNCO010000393.1:0-2723 GCA_050260715.1 Hyphomicrobiales bacterium
GCCCTCCTCGGGCGTGTGGGTGGGTGCGAGGACGGTTTGCAGGCGCTGGCTGGAGCGGTCGGCGAGGGGCGTCTGCTGCTCCCGCTGTCGGGCGACCAGAGCGCGGATCTGCCGCTCCAACTCCGTGCGCGGCACGTCCAAGTCCGCGATCGGGCGGGTCACGACGTCGGCTCCGTCTGCGGCGTGGCGAGCTTCCGCAGCCCGTACTTGCGGATCCGGTCGTAGCGGGCGATGCCCCAGGCGATCGCGTAGCAGGCCCACAGGAAGTCCGGTTCGTAGTCGTGGAAGTCCCACTCCCACAGGTCGTCCCGGAACTCGTAGCCCTGGTGGGCGAAGTCCTCCAGGACCTTCAGAGCGGTGAACTCGTCGCTGAGGTCCTCGTCCAGCACCCAGGTGCGGAGAGCCTTGCCCGTGCCGACGGGCACGCCGCCGTTGTACCGGGCGTCCTCGACGAACCGCTCGACCACCAGCTGGCGGAGCAGCTTCTCGGAGTACGTCTTGACCGAGCTGCGTCCGCCGCCGAGCTTCTCGGCCCAGTAGTGGGGGTTGATTCCCCAGCGGCGGTCGGCGCGGAAGAACTGGAACATGTCGTCGAGGCGGGCGAAGACGTAGCCGTCTCCGACGTCGCCGCGCATGGCCAGGCAGCCGGGCCAGGTGATCAGGTCGAACCAGTACTCGCTCGACCGCGGGTTCATGAACCGCAGGTGCCGGTACAGGCCGTCCTCGTGCTTGACGGTCATCTCGTGCTTCGCGGTGTCGCGGGCGAACCGGGCCGCGATCTCGGGGTAGTCGGTCATGCCGCACCGCCGGTCTCGCCAAGGCGGATCAGGCCGGACGGGTAGTGGCCGCCACCCTTCAGCGGGTCGATGTGGTCGGCGGCGCGACGCATGGTCGACGCCGTCTCCGTCTGGACCCCCAGCGCGGTGTCCAGCTTGGCGGCCTCCATCCGGACGTCCTTCGCGGCCTCCTCGACCGCACGGTTCCCGATGGCTCGCTGGTAGTTGAGGTGCACGTCCTCGGCGAGACGGTTCGCCAGGAACCTGTGAACCTCCGACGGCGTGACCGAGAAGCGGGACAAGTACTGGGCTTCGCCGATCACGTTCTCGTCGATCGACAGCAGCGAAAGGATCCGGTTCAGCTCGTACTGAGCGGCCAGCGCCTCAGTACCCGGATCGGTGGAGTCGTCGATGAACTGCTGGAGGCAGACGGCCACGCGCTTCGCGGCGGCGGCCACCTCGTCCCGCTCGATGCGGAGGCGCTCGGCCTCTCGCTCTGGGGTCTGAGATGATGATGTGGACAAGGTCCACGCTCCTGTTCTCTGCGTTCTGGTGGTGTGGATCGCGCGGCTTGGCCGCGGGGCCCCGGCTGCCGCTCGCGACGGCGGTACGGGGCCTAAGCCGCATCTAGGCGGCGACGGGCTTGGCGTACTTGTTGGGCAGTCGCTCGCCCTGGGCCTGGACCCAGCGGATGTGCTCGGCCTTCATGCGCGGCGACTTGCCGATGTAGGTGTGCGGGATCCGGTCGTTCTGGATCGCTTCGACCACCCAGTTCGTGGTCTTGCCGAGGATCTGAGCGGCCTCTTCGGGGGTGAAGCACTTCAGTTCCAGCTCAGCGGCGGTGGGGGCCGCCGCGAGACGCTCAACCGCGGCGGTCAGCGCCGTCAGGCGGAGGATCAGAGTCGTCTCGGTGGGGGGATCCAGGTCGCTCCTGGCCATGGGGTGTCTCCTTGTCGGTGATGGCGCGTAGGGGCACGCCGAGGTAGCTGGCATAGAGGTGGAGGGTTTCGGCGCCTGCTCCCTGCTTGTCGTCCTCGACGCGGGAGAGGAAGCCGGGATCTCTGCCGATGTCTTTCGCGAGCTGCCGAAGGCTGATCCCCCGTGCCTCGCGGATGGCCTTCATTGCGGCTCCGTTCGGTCTCACGAGACTCAACGTAGACCCAACGAACCGGGACGCGCAAGACGTAACGCCGGATTCGTTGGGTGTTAATCCGGGTTCGTTGGGTGTAGTTCGGGGCCGCAAGACAGGATCTGTGGCCAGAGGTGTGCGGCGCGCGAGGGTGCACTCACAGGGCGCAAGCGCAACGAGGCGCTAACGAGGCAACAAAAAAGCCCCCCAAAGACCGATCAATCCTGGTCAATTGGGGGAATCGCTAGGTGCGTGTTGCCATACCGTGCGGCATCATGGCCGTCATGACAGAGGACCGGACCAAACTGCAGTGGGCCAAGCTCGCCACCGCCATCAGGGCGGCCCGCGAAGCACGCGGGCTCTCGCAGGTCGCCCTCGCCGAGCTGGCAGGCATCAGCGAGGGGAGCGTCCAAAACCTCGAAAGCGGCAGCACCCGCACCCGGATCCCGCCGAGCATCTCCAAAGTCGAACCCCACCTCGGCTGGGCCGAAGGCTCAGGGCGGGCCATCCTCGACGGCCACGAGCCCACGCCCGCCACCCCGCCGGCCGACGCCAAGGACTCACGGCGCGGCGGCCTTCCGCTGCGCGTCGTCGACGAACTGGAGTCCGAGGATCCCCTGCTCGACTCCACCGTCATCCAGCTGCCCGGCGTCAACGGCGCCCGCATGACCGTCGTCGTGCGCGGCAAGCCCGACGCCACGCCGCAGGAGATCCAGGACGCGCTGCTCGCCTGGCGCAAAGCCGAGCGCAACCTGCACCGCCTGGCCGGTGACGACGATGACGGCGGCCAGCCCCGGGCCGCCAACGGTTCGTAACCT
>JBLNCO010000394.1:0-11393 GCA_050260715.1 Hyphomicrobiales bacterium
CGCCGCCGAGGACGACTTCTCGTGGTGGAAGGCGCTGCTCGCGGTGCTGGGTTCGGTGCTCATTCTTGCCGGCACCAACTTCGTGAACGACTACTACGACCACGTGAAGGGCGCCGACAACGCGGAGAGCCTCGGCCCGGCGGGATTCCTGCAGCGCGGCGTGCTCGAACCGAAGCAGGTGCTCGCGGCCGGGTTCGTGTGCTTCGCGGCGGGGGCGGTCATCGGCCTGGCGCTGTGCGCGACCACCAGCTGGGAGCTGCTTTGGCTCGGGCTCGCGAGCGTGCTCGCGGGATTCCTGTACACCGGTGCACCGGTGCACCTCGCCTACATCGGCCTGGGCGAAGTGACCGTGTTCGTGTTCGTGGGGCCGATCATGGTGGTCGGGGCGTACTTCGTGCAGGTCGAACGCTGGGACTGGGAACCGCTCGTGGCCTCGCTGCCCATCGCCTTCCTCGTGACCGCCATCCTGCACGCGAACAACCTGCGCGACATCGAAAGCGACCGCGCGACCGGCAAGCGGACCATCGCGACGCTCATCGGGCGCGAGTGGGCGAACCGGGAGATGTACCTGCTGCTCGCGGCGGCCTACGCGACGCTCGTAATCGCGGCCGTCGTCGGGGCGATACCGTGGCCGGGACTGCTGGCGCTGGCTTCGCTGCCGTTCGTGCCGCCGATCGTCCGCATCGTGGCGGCGGGCGGAAATCCGCGGAAGCTCAACTTTGCGCTCGCCCGCACCGCCGGCCTGCACATGCAGTTCGGGGCCCTGCTCGCGGTGGGGCTGGCGCTGAACTGGCTCTTCGATTCCCTGTAGGGGCTACCGGCCGGGGTCGACGCTGTCTTCGGGGCCGCAGCCGCGGTGGCCCGCGATGCTGAGCGCAATGCCCGCCGAGAACAAGACGGAGAGCGCGGCGGTGACGACCACGCTGCCGGGCTGGTTACGGGCGACCGTGCCGAACGCCACGCCGGCCGCGAGGCCTGCGACGAGAAGCGCCAGGTCGGCGAAACCGAACCGGTACGGCCGCCGCTGCGCGCGGTGGACGTACCAGATGCCGACGGCCGCGGCCACCAGCCCGATGGGTATCCAGAGAACAAACTCCATGGATCCACCGTAGGCGGCGCTCGGAGGGGTGGTCAAAGCGACGAGTGACGTGGCCCACGGACGCGGGGGTTAGTCACGGTGGCCGCCGGGGCGGCCGTCTCCGGGGCGCGCGCCGGGCCGTGGAGCCAGCTGCTCGGCATCGGGAGGGGCGCCGCCGACCATACGCGGGGCGATGACGAAGGCGATGAGGGTGAGCGCGATTCCGATGGCGCCGAGCGTGACGAGCCCGCTCGACGACGCGAGCAGCCCCCAGGCGAGCGCAGCGCACGAGACCGCCAGGAGTAGCCACGGCAGGCGTCGCGTCGGGAACGAGCGGCGGAACATCAGTCCTTGCTCGGGATGCTCAGAGCTAGAAAGGTGGTGTATCCGAGAAATTGCCCGGCCAACACGAACCCAAGACCGACCTGTGCAAACCTGTAGACGAACTCTCCGTTGCCAACTGATATCAGCGGTTTCGCCATTATGGGAAGCAGGATCTGATTCACCATGTGGGAGCGCGCTTCCTCGCGAAGCGACTCAATATCTTCGAGAAGACGAACCTTCACCTCTCGCTCCGGCTCCAGCCGCTTTCCACTCTCGCAAAGGTGTATCCCGCGGAAAATTCGCTCAACGGTCCGCCGCAGACGCTCAAGGTCGACCCAAAATGGGACAGGCCCGTCCTCCGCTTCGTCGGCGAACTGCATGATTTCACGGCGGAATTTGGCTCTTTCGGGCCTAGCTAGGTCTCTGAAGGTGGAATCGAGAATCGCGGGCGTGGATGTGTGCCTTGCTGATTCGATCCTGAGCGCGAGAACCGACCTTAGGTAGGCGTCGTCCTCCGACCGCCCGTTGTTGCAGCTTTGGCAAGCCGGCACGGTTCGAAGATCGGCCGGCCTCGGTTTTGGGAAGAGCGCTTTGGGAGGAACGTGATCGCGAGTCGTTGCCTCGTTCGGACAATACGTGCAAAGCATCTAGGCTCACTCTCCGGCCGGGAGTGGCTCGTTCTCCTCGATGGCGTCCCAGTCTTCGTCGCGCAGGGGCGCGAGCTCGCCCTTGCGGTGCGCGTCGTAGAGGCGGAAGAGGGCGTCCTTGTGCGGACGCACGCGGCCGATCGGGCAGGCGGCCCAGTCCTTTTCCGATTCGTCGCAGTAGCCCATGCGCAGCTCGCCGCACTTCGGCTGCAGGTAGCGGCCAAGCTCGGGCACAGCCTTCATCACCTCGGCGCGCATGAGCGCCGCGACCTTGCGGAACTCCCATTGCGCACGCGTGCAGAGGCGCAGGTCGCAGATGTGCAGCAGGCTGGCGAAGTTGACCGTGATCTTGAAGTTGGTGTTGGTCGCGTTCGGCAGCAGGAAGCGGGCGTCTTCAGCAGGCACACCGGCGGCGACCATCTCTTCGTACAGTTCGCCCACCCGGTCGAAGAGCTCGGCCATCTTCCCTTCCATGCCGGCCTTGCGCACCGTTTCGGGGATGGTGTACGGGAACTCGCCTTCCTTGTAGGTGACGTAGCGCTGGCTCTGCTGTTCGAACGAGATGCCGACGCGGTGGCGCACGAACTGGTGGCTGAACGCACGAGAGACACCGCTGATGGCGAATTCGAACGAGACCTGCTCGAGCGGGCTGGCGTGGCCTGTCTTGAGGCGCTCTTCGATGAACTGCACCATCTGCGCCCGGGTGATGCGCTCGTCTTCGATGCGGGCCAGCACCTGCTGGGGCGTGAACTGGCTGTAGCAGGTGCGATACGCCATGTAGAGCGACCGGATCGGGTCGTCGGTGTAGGAAATAAGGGTGACCTTGATGGGCATAGCAGCCCCCCACGCCGCGAAGTGCCGGGGCGCCCCGGCCAGCCCTTCCATTGTGACAGAGAAATTTATCGAGCGGGTGAGCGTGTGGCACAGGATTCGCGCCGCGGAAATGCTATGTCATGCCGCGAACGTAGGGCCGCTGGACACTCGGCGGCTCCCGGCCGAAGCTAGGCTCGTGGCCCAGCTCTTCGCGCCGACGAAGCGGGCCGGGCAGGCGGAAGCGTCGTCCGCCGGGTCCCGGCGCAGGCGCACCGATCGCATCCTCGTCCTGGCCGTGGCCGCGCTCGCGGCGCTGCTGTTCGCCGCCTGTGAAAAGCCCGACGCCTCGGAGACAACGTCGCCATCCGCGCAGGCGATGCTGGGCACAACCGAAGGCGCGGTCGCGATCAATCCCCCGGGCGAGCCGCCCGCACCGAAACCGCCCCCGGAAGGCTGGTCGTTCGACCTCGGGAACGTGCGCTTTTCGAAGCTGGAGAACGAGCACGCCTCGCTGCAGGTGGTGACGCAGATCATCGCGCGGCCGGACGAGTCGGTACCCGGCCCGGGGATGGAGATCTGGATCACCGGCCCCGAGGGCCCGATCTACCACTGGTCGGGCGGTGAGACGCGCGCCTACGACGGCGTCCTCTGCTACCAGCTGGAGATCCAGTCGGACACGGAGGCCATTCCCTTCCAGCCGGACAAGGACTACACGTTCACCATGGCGTTCGTCGACCCGCTCGATGGGCACCTGGTGATGTCGAGCACGATCCAGATCGCGGGGCGAGCGCCGGTGCTGCCGCCGGCCACCCCGGGCCCCGAGTCGAGCGTGGGGAAGGTCCTGCTCGGCTGCCCGCGCAGCGTGATCTAGGCGGGCAGAGCCGGGGCTCAGGCGGTCCGCGCAGTGCATTGAGGCCGAGCGGCGAGCCCGGCGGGGCGCTGTGTGTGTGATCGGAGTCACACGAGGGCGGGTTTTCGTTACCGGACCCTGACCATTTCGAACTCGAATAGCCAGCGGCTATTCATCAAACACAAAACATCCATGCCTTGATGTCTTGATCCGGGAGACGCGTGGGCGAAAACTAGATTGTGAGAGGAATCACAAGGAGCAAGAACCACATGATGGAAGAACTCATCGCCAAGTACCGCGTCGCCGAGCTCGAGCTTACGAGCCCGGAACGCAAGCATCGCCGCGACTACCAGCAGCTTCGGGCGCTCGAGCGCATGGAGGCCTCGCTGAAGGCTGCGCGCCGCCGGTTCCGCGACGCCGCGGCTCGCTTCGCCTAGTTCGAAAGCGCCGCTGCCGGCCGGGCCACGCAGGGGGAGAAGTGGCCGAAGGCCCGCGGCGGCCCGGGGCAGGGAGCGAACGGAGCCAGGGGACGCTCCGCCTTCGCGCCCGGCCGGAACGACAAGCGCCCGTCCGGGACCGCACAGCAGGGGAGTGACGGTCGCCGGGGAGGCGCAGGGCCAACCACGCCGCAACGAACATGGCATCCGCGGGGCGGCCACATCGAGGAACTGAGTGAGGTGATTCACACAGCGGGGGCCGGGGTCTCTTGACACCGCCGGAACAGTAACTAATCATTCAGTTAGTAAGGGGGCATTCACTTTTCCGGAGGAACTACCCATGTACAGCCCGATCCTCGACCGAATGCTCGCAGAGTCCCGCCTGGCCGAAGTCGCCGTTGCCGCACGCAAGCTCGAGCAGCGCCGCGAGTGGGACCAGTTCAGGACGGTCGATAAGCTGGAGCGCGCCCTCTCGGTCGCGCGCCAGCGGCTGAGCGGGGTAACGCCCCGCTTCTCGCAGGCCCGCTAATGCCCAAAGTCCCCGCGGAATACATCGAGGCGAAACGCGACGCGATCATCGAGGCGGCGCGCCACGCCTTCTTCCGCAAGGGGACCCAGGCGACCACGATGGCCGATATCGCCCGGGAGGTCGGCCTGACGCCGGGCGCGCTCTACCGCTACTTCCCGACCAAGGGAGCGCTCATCAGCTCCTGCTTCGACGACACCACCGAGGAGCTGGCGCAGCGCTGGAAGCACGCGCCGGACCCATCGGCAGACCCGCTGGACGAACTGGGAGAGCTCGCGACGCTCACCTTCGGCCAGTTGCACCGGCCGGAAGAGCGCATCGACACGGCCATTCACCTCGAACACGAACTGAGCATGGTGCGCGAAGGCGATGCGGAGGGCCTCGCCGAGGCGATGTCGGGCCGGGTCGAGGCGACGGGCGCGATCGAATCCCGGCTGCGCGCGGCCCAGGAACGGGGGATCCTCGGGCCGGATTTCGACCCCGCACTGCTCGCCGAGGCGCTCGTCTCGTTCTACTGGGGCGTCAGGCTTTCGCACATGCTCCAACCCGACACCGACACCGACGGCCAGCTTCGCCAGATGTTGCTGCTGATGGAGCACGCCGGCAAGCGAACGTGACAGCTCCTGCTGGCTACCAAACGAAAAGCGCCGCGTTCGGGATGGACGCGGCGCTTTCGGCGTTTCGAAGGCAGGTCGGATTTAGCGCTGCATCATCTGCTGTTCGATGCGCTCGCGCTGGCTGCTGATGTCGGGGGCGTTGCCCAGCTGGCCATCGGTACCCTTGCCGGGCTTCGAAATCTTGTAAAGGTTCAACTCATCCCGGGGGATGACGAGGGTGACCGATGAGTCGTCAGCGGAGTAGACCTCGTTCGAGGTAAGCCAGTAGTCGCGTGCCCAGCGGACATCGACCTTGAGGTACGGACCGCGCACTTCCTTTACCTTGCCGATCTGCTTGCCATCGGAGGTGAAGATAGGGGCGCCGGGGCGGCATTCGAGATTCTTTTGAGTCGTGAGCATTGGATCCTCCTTCGACTCTTGACGAGCGTACGAGAGGCTTCCAACGCCGCCGGGGTTAGCTGTCGGGCTACGACCGGAAGTTAGCCGTTCGAGACCTGTGTCCCGATTCGCCCCTGGAGTGTGGGTCCCCCGTCCTGGACCACCAGGCTAGGCGTCTATGCGTGCTTTCGATCCCACCCTATGCCGCGCTGTGCTACGGCTGCCTAGCACGGATCGCCGCCCGGCATATCGAGGGCGAAACAACGAGAGGCTGTTTACGGATGCGGTTCGAGGACGCGAACGGAGAGCTCAGACGGCAACTGCGAGCGGGTGATCGTGATCTTCTGTTCCGGTTCCGGACGGGCCGACGTCTCCTTCAGGAAGCGCTCGAGGGTTTCGATGCCCTCCATCGTCTCGCCGTTGGCGCGGAAGTTCATGGGGATGCAGAGCTTGGCATCGATGGTGGTCATGAGGTCGGCCGCCACGGCGCCACCGATGGAGTTCCCGTTCCCCGCGGGCAGCAGCAGGATGTCGACGCCCTTCACGTCGTCGAGGTGCGCGACGCCGGCCTGCGAGATGACGCCCAGGTGGGCGATGCGCATGCCATCGATTTCGATGATGAACACGACGTTCCGGCTGTCGCCGGGGCCTTTCGTGGCGATGCCGGTGACCAGCACGCCGCCGACTTCGTATTCGCCGGGGGCATCGAGGATGAACGGGTCCCCGCCGACGCCCTTCACGTAGCTGTAGGCCGGGTCGTCGCGGCGGCTGAGGGTGAGAATGTCGCCGCTGAGCTTGCCGAGCTGGAAGCCGCTATCCGGCGGGCAGGGGTCGGTGACGACGGTGCGCTCGCGGCCCTTGAGACGGAAGCAGGTGCGACCCAGCCACGTGATTTCCATGGCTCCATGGTAAAGCCGCGGCCGGGTAGGAGATAGGCGAGGCGCGGTGGCCGAAGCTAAAGCGGCGGCAGGACCAGCATGAGCTCCGTGGCCGCACGGCCGGCGACGGCGACGAGCGCGGCCGACCTCGGGCCGCGAGCGCGCTACTTGAACGCGGGGAGGACGGTTTTCGCGAAGAGCTTCGCGGGTTCGCGCGTATCGCGGCCGAAGAACTCGATCACGAACATGGTGCAGCCGAGGTCGATGTGCCTCTGGATCTGCTCCTTCACGCGCTGCGGGCTTCCGGCGATGGCGAGCGGGCCGGTGGGGTCGCCCATGTGCCCGCCGAAGATCTTCTTCGCGGTCTCGATCATCGGGCCTGCGCTGGCCTCGTCGGGGGCGATGGTCACGAGGCACTGCTGGCTGACGACGATGTCCTCGAAGGGCCGCCCGACGGCTTCGCAGTGCTGCTTCAGGACGCCCACCTTTCGTTCGAGCGCGCCCTGGTGCACCGCCATGTTGTTCCAGATGGCCGCTTCCTTCGCGGCGAGCTTGAGGGTGACCTTTTCACCCGCGCCACCGATGAGGATCGGCGGCGTGCGCACCGGCTTCGGCTCGCAGACGACGTTCGTTGCCTTCACGTACTTCCCGTCGTAGGTGACCTGGGGCTCGGTCCACATGCGCTTCAGGAGGTCGACCGTCTCGCGGAGCTGGCCGAGCCGCTGGCCGGTCGAAAGGAACGGCACGCCGAAGTCGGTGAACTCGCGGGGCATCCAGCCGCCGCCGAGGCCCGGGATGATGCGGCCGCCGGCGATGTTATCGACCGTGGCGATGACCTTGCCGAGGTGGGCGGGGTTGCGCATGCCGGCCGGCGTGACCAGCGTCCCGATCTCGGCGCGCGAGGTGACCGCGGCCAGCGCCGAAACGAGCGACCACGCCTCGAGGATGGGGATCTGCGGCGACTGCGGGCCGTAGAGGTGGTCGCACACCCAGAGCGAGTCGTAGCCCATGGCTTCGAACTCGGTCGCGGCGGCGCGGCTCTCTTCGAAGGTGCGCTTGATCTGCGGGACGGTAACGCCGAAGTGGATGTCGGGCATGGCAGGCCTCCTGCGGGGGGATTGTAGCGATGCGCGCAGCGGCGGGCATGGGCACCGCTCTGAGGGTAAGGCCGGCCCGAGCGACCGGCGGGGGGCGGCGCTAGCGGAACCGTTCCTGGAGCGGCGCAACGTCCGGCATGGGGAGCCGCAGGAGCAGTTCCTTCCAGTTCGGCGCGCGGGCGAAGAGCGGTTCGAGCACCGCGACCGCCTCGTCCAGTTCGTCGAGCTGCCCCAGGGTGCGGACCGCGAACCAGAAGGTCTGCTCGTCGGAGGGGGCGAGCTCGGTGGCCCGGCGGAACGCGGAACGGGCGAGCTGGAGGCGCTCGGCGGGGTCGCCCGAGAGCGCAGCGCCGCCTTCGGTCACGAGGTCGAGCGCCTGGCCGGCCAGCCGGATGGCCATCAGTTCGCGCAGCTTCGCCAGGGGCTCGGGGTCGTTGTCGACGCGAAGATCCCAGCGGTGGTCGAGGTCCCGGCCGGGCGCGCGCACAAGCAGCGCGGCAGACTGACGGCCGCGGATGTCCCCGCCCTCCACCTCGGCCGCTTCGAGCGCTGCGACGATGCGAACCGCGAGGCGGCCCTTCGTCGCCTCGAACATCTCGGCCATGGCGTCGGGTACGGTGTCGCGGGCCATCATGTTCGCCTGCACCGAATAGCCCTCGCCGGTGCGGTGACCGGCATGGGGGATGCAGGCATCTCCCGTGTGCACGGCGACCCGCCCGGCGGCGTCAACCACGGCCACCTGGCGCACGGCGGGGGCATCGTCGCCCGCGAGGATGGCGGCGAGCGCGCGGTCGGCGGGCAGCCCGGATTCGAGCAGGGAGAGCGCCTGCGGACCGAAGGCGATGTTCGCGAACGACTGCGTGGCAACCGCCCCGACGCCCGCCTTCACCCAGGGGACGATAGCGCCGACCGACGGCTGGTGGGTCTGCACGCCGACGCCCAGCTCACCGGTTTCGGGGTCGCGCGCAACGATGGAGTAGGTCATCGTGCTCTCCGGCCGCGACAGTGCGGCGGGCGCATTGTGGCACGGCCGGGCCGCGGTGTAAGCCTCACCGGGCTACTCGCCGAGGCTGCCGAGCACGCGCGCGAAGACGTCGCTGAGGACCGCCGCCTGGTCGGGCGGGAGGTGGCGCGCGAAGTGCTCTTCGATGCCGCGAAGATGGACCGGGGCGGCGGCGCGAAGCGCCTCCATGCCCGCTGGCGTGAGCGTGACGTAGGTGCCACGGCGGTCGTTTTCGCAGGGCACGCGTGCGACGAGCCCGGCGCCGACCATGCGATCGACGAGGCGAGTGAGCCCGGCGCGGCTGAGGAGCACGGCCCGTGCGAGCCCGTGCATGCGCAGCCGGTGCTCGGGGGCCTCGGAGAGCTGGACGAGGACGTCGTACCAGGCGAGCGGGAGCCCGCGTTCAGAGGTGAGCTCGCGCTCGAGGACTTCGGTGACACGGGCATGGGCCGTAAGGAAGGCGCGCCACGCCTGGAGCTGGGGAGGGCGGGGCCGGTTTTCCATGCGCGCTAGTGTAGCGATGTCGAACGAATCCCTGCGCGGAAAGATCAGCCTTCGAGCACGACCACGAGCTCTTCGCTGCCGTGGATGCCACGGACGAGCTGCTTTTCGATGTCGGCGGTGCGGCTCGCGCCGGTGAGGATGAGGGCATCGCCATCGCCGAGCCGCGAGGCGAGGTCCGACGGGTAGCGGACGATGGCCCGGGGGGCGACGCGGACCACGACGCGCTTCGCGGCGAGCAGCGGGCGCCGGGCTGCGGCCTCGCCGGTGAGGAGCACGCTCCCGGTGCTCGCGATTGCAGCCGTCGCATCGAGCACGCGGTCGCCGTCCGCGGGCTCGTACTCCTTGAGCACCTGCACGCCGAGGGCCACAGCACGAACCCGGAACAGCTCGACCGGGTCGTCGAGGGCGATTTCGTCGGCCGGCACGACGGTTGCCTGCGGGAACGGCGGCTCCGCGGGAAGACCTGCGGTTCCCGGGGCGTTCGCCTTGGGCCGGAGGTTCGCCGGGTCGCGCGGTGGCGAGACCTCCGGGAGCATCCGGGGGTCGCCGGGGGTGCCCTTCGGACGGAGGATGCGGCCGGTTCCCCGCAAGCCGACGCGCCCGAGCGCGGAGACCGCTCGCGCGCGGGTCGCCCCGCCGAACGCGAGCGCCCACGCCTTCCAGGCGGCCCGTTCGGCCGTGCCGGCCACCTGGCCCTGCGCGACGGCGTCGCCGCGGAGGTCGAGGAGCATGCGGTGGAGCGGGATGCCGACGGGGCAGGCTTCGGTACAGCGCCCGCAGAGGCTGGATGCGTACGGCAGGTCGGCGTAGCGGCCGTCGCGCCAGAGGAGCGGCGAGACCACCGCGCCGATGGGGCCCATATACGGCGAGCCGTACGAAAGGCCGCCGGCCGTGCGGTAGACGGGGCATCCGTTCATGCAGGCGCCGCAGCGGATGCAGCGCAGCACCTCGCGGTAGCGGGCGTCGCGAAGGATGTCGCTGCGGCCGTGGTCGACGAACACGACGTGGCGCTGCTGGCCGGGCATGGGTTCGGCGATGAAGTGCGAGAACGACGTCAGCGGCTGGGCGGTCGCGCTGGGTGCGAGCACTTCGAGGATGGCGAGCGCTCCCGCCTCGTCGCGCACCACCTTTTCGATGCCGGTGATGGCGATGTGGAGCCGCGGGTGGCTCACCCCGAGCGAGACGTTCCCTTCGTTCTCGACGATCACCAGGCGGCCGCTGCTGGCGACGACGGCGTTCGCGCCCGAAATGGCGGCGTCGCAATCGGCGAAGAAGTTGCCCACCACATCCCGGACGTAGCGCGAGAGCCGCACGGGGTCGTCGTCGGGGAAGGAGGCGCCGGTGCGGGCGAGCAGTTCGCGGATGCGCGAGCGGTTCAGGTGGAGCGCGGGCGCGGTGATGTGGCTGGGGCCGCGGCCCTCGATGTCGACGATGTACTCGCCGATGTCCGTTTCGAGGACGTCGATGCCGGCCTCGCGAAGGGCGTGCGTGAGCCCAACCTCCTCACCGACCATCGTCTTCGACTTCGCGACCCGCTTCGCGCCGCCGAGCAGTTCGCGCACGATACGAACGGCCTCGGCGGGGGTGTTCGCGCGGTGATAGCCGATTCCGCGCCGCGCGAAGCTGGCCTGCAAGTCGCGGTGGAGCTCCTCGAGGTGCGCGACCGCATCGGCGCGGGCGGCGGCAGCCCGCTGGCGCGCGGCCGGGGCGCCGCGGCCGAGCGTGGCAGCCGAATCGGCGACGAGCTTGCGCATGATCGGCGTGACCGTCTTCGAAGGCTCTTCCTCGCGGATTTCGCGCGCGGCCCGTTCGCGGTACTTCATGTGAGCGCCCTGGAGAGAAGCTCGGCGATGGTCCCGGTTTCGAGGCGAATCCCGAGACCGTTGGCGCCCGCCTGCAGATGCGCCAGGCAGGAGAAGTCGGGCGAAACGAGCACCGCTGCGCCCGTTTCGGCGAGGTCGCCGAGCTTCGCGGTCATCATTGCGACCGAGACCTCGGGGAGCTTCACGCTGAACGAGCCGCCGAAGCCGCAGCACTCCTCTTCGTAGGTCAGGCGGCGAACTTCGAGGCCCTCGATGCGCGACAGGAGGGCGATGGCGTCCGCGGTGCCGTGGAGCTCGCGGCGGAAGTGGCAGGAGTCGTGGTAGGCGACCGTGCCCTCCAGGCGCAGCCCGAGCTTATTGACGTTCGGGTGGTTCGCAACGTAGCGGGTGAACTCTTCGAAGCGGTTGCCGATGCTTT
>JBLNCO010000395.1:0-6421 GCA_050260715.1 Hyphomicrobiales bacterium
CGCGCACCCCCGACGCCGAGCCGGCGGGCGGCGCGCCGCGCCGCCGGCGAGGGCGCCGGGGTGGCCGCGGCCGGGGCACCGGCGAGCAGCAGGGCTAGCCTCCAGGACCCACGCCGCTTCCCGAAGCGCGACACGATCTGTCGTCACGGCGGGACACACTCCCCTTCCAATTCACGAAGGGGGTCTGCCATGGAAACCTGGATGCTGGAGGAACTGCGCCGCCAGGCGGAAGATTTCGCCCGGAACGGACGCAAGGACGCGCACAATCGCAAGCCGATCGCGTTGAGCATGCGCGAGTTGCGGGTGCGGCGGGCACGGCGCCGGGTGCGGCGTTCGCTCCTCCGCTACGTACGTCTGCGGGAGCCATGGGTGCTCCGCCCGCCCGAACGCGAGCTGTGGTACTAGGCGTTCGGGATGGTCGCGCCGGGGTGCGCGTCGTACTCCGGGAGATACGGCTTGATGTCGAGCACCGGCGTGCCGTCGATGGCATCGAGGCCGCGAACGCGAACGCTGGTCCCTTCGAGCCCGAGCAGACGGACCGCGGATACCCCGAGGTGGTTCGGACGGAGCTGGGAGCGCGTGGCGAAGATGCCGTAGGTGTTGCCGCTGCTCAGCGTGAGAGTATCGGGCTTCTCGGGCGCATCGGCGGCGAGGTCCATGTAGAAGGCGACGATGACGTGGCTGTAGCGGTCGAGGCCGGCGAGCTTCGCGGCGTGTTCGGGCAGGACGCCGATGTGGCTTTCCACGCGCTCCCAGCCGCGCGGCCGGGGCCTGGCCACGTCGTTCCGCACGTACCCGATCGCCGCGAGCGACACCCGGGCGGGCGGCTCCGGGCGTTCGAAATCATCGTCATGCTTTCGGCGAAACCACACCGCCCGAGCGTGGATTGCCTGCGGCGCGAGCGCAAGCGGCCCTAGCGGAGATCGGCCTGCCAGGCCGACCCGGCGCCCGGTGGAAGGTACTCGACCGCCGACGGCGCATCACCGGGTTCCAGCGCCACCACGAGCCCCAGGCGCCGCCCGGTGCCGGGCAGGAGCTCGATGGTCGCCGGGAGCAGGCGGCCCGCGTTCGTGCGCACCCGCCAGCCATCGACAGGCAGCTCCGGCCCGGGCTGGCGGTCTTCGATTTCGGCCCAGCAGGAACCGTCGCGCGCGCCCCAGCGCTGGAGCACAAAGCGCGCGGGCGGGACGGGCGGGTGGAGGCGCCGCACGATCGTTCCGCCGGAGGTGATCGCGAGGCCCACCCCGGCTCCGCCAACCAGGCAGAGCGCAAGCAGCCACGCCGGTGCGTGGCTGGCGGCGTCGGCCGGGTGCAGGAACGGCAGGAACGGCATGGTACAAGCCTACCCGGGTGGGGAAGAGGGCAGCGATTGGGGAAGTCCCCGTGCGCGGGCCGCGGCGCGCACGACTCGCGCGACCTCTTCGGCGAGCGCCACCGCGGACTCGGGGAGCCCGCGCTCGCGGAGGGCAGTGGCGTCGAGGAAGCGCCGAATGTACTCGCCGGGGGTAAGCCACCGGGCAACCACGTGCTCATCGTTCAGGACCGCTTCGGCGCCGGGCGGACAGGCGACGTTGTACACCAGGCAGTGGGCGGTCCGGTCCCCGTGCCGGTAGGTCATGACGTCGGCGAGCGCGAGGAGCGATCGGTCGACGTCGATGCAGGTCTCTTCGCGGAGCTCGCGGGCGGCGGCTTCGGCAGGCCGTTCGCCTTCCTCGAGGTGGCCGCCCGGCAGGAACCAGCCGCCCTCGGAGAAGCCGGCCGCGCGTTTCATCACGAGCAGTTCTTCGCCGCGCCACAGCGCCACTGCAGCGCTGAGTTCGAAGCCGTCCTGATCCGTCATCGAGCGAGTATACCGGCCGCCCGCCCGGGTCCGCTGCTAGACTCGACCGTATGGGCGCCGAACGCGACGCATTCCTGCGCGCCTTTCGCGAGGCCGGCCACCAGCTCTGGGTGGTCGGCGGCTCGCTGCGCGACGAGCTGCTCGGGCAGAGCAGCGCCGACGAGGACTTCGCCACCGACGCCCTGCCCGACGACGTCGAGGCCATCGGCGCGAAGCTCGGGCGGCCGCTGGTGACGGTCGGGCGGCGGTTCGGGACCATCGGTGTCCTGCTCGACGGGCACTGGTCGGAGGTCACGACCTTCCGGGGAGATTCGTACGATGCGGGCACCCGCTGGCCGGACGTGTCGTTCGGGACCAGCATCGAGGAGGACCTGGCGCGCCGCGACTTCACGGTCAACGCGCTCGCACGGGACGCGTTCACGGGGCGCGAACTGGACCTCTTCGGCGGGCGCGAAGACCTCGAGCGCAGGCTCATCCGGGCGGTCGGGGAACCGGAGCGCCGCTTTCGCGAGGACCCGCTGCGCATCCTGCGCGGGCTGCGATTCGCGAGCCAGCTCGACTTCGAAATCGAGCCCGCGACGCTGGCAGGGATGGCCGCGACCGTCTCCTTGCTCCCGACGCTCTCGCAGGAGCGCGTAACGACGGAGCTCGACAGGCTGCTCCAGGGGAAGGACCCGGCGCGTGCGCTCGAGCTCGTGCGCGAAGTGGGCGCGCTGCCGTTCATCCTGCCCGAACTGGTGCCGATGGCCGGCTGCGAGCAGAACCGGTTCCACCGCTACGACGTGTGGGGCCACAGCCTTGCGACCGTGGCGGCCATCGAGGCGGGCGAGGGGGAGACCCGGCGCATCCGGCGCTGGACGGCCCTCCTCCACGACCTCGGAAAACCGGCCGTGCGCCACGTGAAACCGAACGGCGAATGGGGGTTCTATCGCCACGAGACCGTCGGCGCCGAGCTGGCCGAGCCGATGCTGCACCGGTTGCACGTGGCCCGGAAGGACGCCTCCCTGATTCGCCTGCTCATCCGGCGCCATATGGATCGCCCGGACCCGGATGACCGGCGCTCGGTGCGGCGGTTCATGGCCCGCTGCGAGGGGCACTGGCGCGACCTGCTCGCGCTCAAGCGGGCCGACAACGCCAGCCACACCTACGACGACCACGAGTACCACGACCGCCTGGAGGCCGTATGCACCGAGGTCGAACGCGAGGACGCAGAGGCCCTGCGCGCGCAAAGCCCCCTCACTGGCGACGACCTGGTGGCGCTGTTCGAACGCGAGCCCGGACCGTGGATCCGCGTTGTGAAAGGCCGTCTGAGCGCGGCCGTGCTCGATGGCGAACTGGAACCGGGCGACCGCGAAGGGGCCCTGAGGCTCGCGCGGGAGGTCCTGGCACAGGGCTAGAGTCGGTCGTCGTCGCCGGGCAGTTCGTCTTCGTCCAGGTCGAAAGCGGACTCGGCGGCGGCAGCATCGGGGCACCGCGGACGCCATTCGCAGTAGGCGCAGCCGGGCCCGGGCGAGGCGTCGAAGCTCGGCGCTTCCTGGAGGCGCCGGGCGAGGCCGGCCATCAGGTCCATGGTCGCGCGGGCATCGTCGCGGGTGAGCGTGCGCACGCGCCGCTCGCCGGTGCGAAGGTTCCAGGCGAAGGCGGAGACGGTGGCCTCGCGCGGGATGCGCTTCGATGTGCGGAGTGCCAGGTGCCCGATGTCGAGCTGGAGGTCGACGTGCTCATCCAGGTCGTACCGGCCGGTCTTCCAGTCGATGACCTGCCAGCTGAGCGGGCCCAGGCGATCGGCGCGGTCCACGCGCGCGCTCACGGTGACGCCACGGCGGGCCGAAGGGACCCACGTTTCGAGCTCGGGCCAGCGGTCCTCACTGGTGATCGAGGCGTGGGCTTCGCACCCCCGTTCGAACAGCTCGAAGGCGGTGCGGTTCGCTTCGGTGCCCGGCCCGGCGCACTCGTGGATGGGCATGCGCAGGTAGACGTCGAGCGTGGCGGCGCCGTCGGCGGGGTCGCCGGTCTCGCAGAGGGTCTTCATCGCGCGGTGGACGCCTTTGCCAATGACCAGCGCGGGCGTCGGCACGTCCGCTGGCCATTCGTAGCCGCTCAGGTAGCGGAACCAGTACTGCTTGCGGCAGCGCTCGAAAGCTCGCAGCTTGCTAAACGTGAGGCGAAAGAGCGAGCCGCTCATTGCGCGGGATTGTACGGCCGGGGCATTTCGAGCGCCAAATGGCGGAGCCACCGCGAAGTGGGCCAATCGCGAAAGTTCGACCCGCGAGAGTGGCGGTTTCCGGCCCGGCTTCGCGCGGCGACACTCGACATATACGCCGAGGAGTACCGCAATGGCTGAGTGGTTCGACCACATCGACGACCGGGTGCGCGGCATCATCGAACGGCAGCACATCTTCTTCGTCGCCACCGCGCCGGCCGACCCCGAAAGCGGCTGGCCGAACGTCTCGCCGAAGGGCCGGACGCTGCTCAAGGTGCTCGGGCCGAACCTGGTGGGGTACCTGGATTACCCGGGCAGCGGCAACGAGACGGCGAAGCACGTGACCGAGAACGGCCGCATCACGCTGATGGTGTGCAGCTTCGAAGCGACGACCGGAGTGGTGCGCCTGTATGGCCACGGCCGCCGTGTCGACCTCGACTCGCCGGAGCTGGCCCAGCACCGCGCGGCCTTCATGGGCGACTTCCACCCGTACGTGCGGCAGGCGTTCTTCGTCGACGTGGAGAAGGTGCAGACCTCGTGCGGGTACGCGGTGCCACGGATGGAGTACATCTCCGACCGCGACACGCTCGACCGCTGGTGCGAACGGAAGCTCGAGCCGCGCGAGATGGTCGACGGCGTCCCGCAGCCGGGCGAGCTCGTCGCGAAGACCGCGGAGCCGAAACGGGCATAGCGGGTGGTCAGCGGGGCTCCCGCCGCCGGCCATGGCGTGGGATGACCCGGGAGAGATGCCGGCGGCACCTACTGTTCCGTGGCCGGCGGCTGCCGAAATTCACAACATGGCGACATTCTTTCGTTGGTTCGTGCGGTGGCCCGCGTACGCGCTTTCGGCCGCGAGCCTCGGGCTGGCGTGGGCGGGTGCGTTCGACCCCGAGGTCGGCTTCACGGCGGCGTTCATCTGCGCACTCATCGGGTACGTGGCCGGGATGGCGCAGCGGCGAGCCGAGGCGGCCGCCCGGCGTAAGGCACTGATGCGCGCGCGGCCACAACTCTCGCTCATCCCCGGGCTCAAGCCGCAACGCGGCCGCACCGAGCGCGCGGCGTAAGAGCCCACCCGGCGGCGGTCAGCGCCCGGCCGCGAACACCTGCTCGAGCTCGAAGGGGACGGTGGCCTCGAGCTGGTCGAAGGTGCAGGCTTCGGGCGGCTTGTCGTTGCGCCAGCGGCGGAAGGTCGCGGCGTGCCGGAAACGATCGCCCTGCAGGTAGTCGAACGTGACCTCGCAGACGAGCTCGGGGCGAAGGCGTTCCCAGGTGGTGTCCTTACCGGTGGTCCAGCGGCTCGGGGTGCCGGGCGTGCGGCCGAACCCGAAGCCAAGGGATTCGTCGTCCGTCCGGTAGGGCGCGAGGAAGCCGACCAGCGCCTTTTTCTCGGCCGCCTTGAAGCTCGACGTGTGGCCCACGTGGTGGAGCACGCCTTTGTCGTCGTAGAGCCCCAGCAGCAGCGAGCCGACGGATTTCCCCTGCTCGCCCTTGTTCCAGCGGAACCCACCGACCACGCAGTCGACCGTGCGAAGGTGCTTGATCTTTTGCATCGCCCTCACGCCCGGCTCGTACCGGCCGTTCGCGGGCTTGGCGATGACACCATCGAACCCGGCGCCTTCGAAGCGGTCGAACCAGTCGCGCGCGGTTTCGGCGCTATCGGTGCAGGGCGTGATGTAGACGGGCGGGCGCGGGTCGCGCAGGAGTTCTTCGAGGCGGGCGCGGCGTTCGGCGAAAGGAGCCTGGCGCAGGTCTTCGCCGCCGACGGCCAGCAGGTCGAAGGCGACGAAGTTCGCCGGCGTCTCGGCGGCGAGCTTGCGCACGCGCGATTCGGCCGGGTGGAGGCGAAGCTGGAGCGTTTCGAACTCGAGCCCCCGCTCGCCCATGATGACGATCTCGCCATCGAGGACCACAGACTGCCCGAGCGCTTCGGCGATACCGCTTTCGAGCTCCGGGAAGTAGCGGCCGAGCGGCTTCAGGTCGCGGCTCTGGAGGTAGGCACGGTCCGGCTCGACGTAGGCAATGCAGCGAAAGCCGTCCCACTTGGGCTCGTAGAGCCAGCCATTACCGCCGGGGATCTCGGGCGTGAGTTTGGCGAGCATGGGCTCGATCGGTGGTTTGAGCACGAAATGCAGCGTACAGGAACGCCCGGCCCGGTGCGCGCTAGTTGGCCGCCGTCCCGGGCAGCGGCTCGCACCAGCCGGCGCCATCGCGGCCATCGGGGCCGCAGTAGAGCGTGCCGGTGTCGATGGAGGGGTGGCCATCGACTTCGACGTTGAGGTAGCGGTCGAGGTCGCGCGGGGCCGGGCCATACAGGCGATGGCCGAAGGCGTCGAAGGTCGCGCCGAAGCAGCCGTCGCGCCAGACGCCGGTGCCCTGCT
>JBLNCO010000396.1:0-3124 GCA_050260715.1 Hyphomicrobiales bacterium
TGCCGCCGATAAGCTCGTCGTCGAGCTCGCGCAGCGCGGGCGTCGAAAGCACCAGCAGCCGGTCGCCGGGCGCGAAATCGATGCGCGTAAGTTGCGGCTCGACGCTCCCGGCGATGCCCAGCGGCCGCCCATGCTCCTCGTCCGCGAAGTAGGGCCGCACCTCGCCTTCGTGCCAGTGGAACACCGCACCGGGGCCGGCCTGCGCGATGACCGCTTGGCCGCTGCGCCGCCCGAAGCAGGTCATGCCGATGCTCACCCGGTGCTGAGCGATGCTCTTGCGGTTCCACTCCCGCAGGCTCCGTTCGGCGTCGGCGAAGAGCCGGCGGAGCGCCCCCGTGAGGCTCATATCGAGCGTGTTCCACGCCTGGCCCGCCGCCGAAATCACGTGGCCCGCGAACGATTCGCCCGCGGGCGTCGTTCCTTCGGCCACGATGTACAGTTCCGCTCGGTCGTCGGCTGGCCCTTTGCCGTGAAACACCCCGGCGTTGGGACCGCGGTCGACCGGTTCGTAATCCACAATCGCGAACTGGCCAACCTGCAGGGGTTCGGTCAAACTGTTCGACCGTCCTTTGCTCGCAGGATAGGCGCGGGGCGACAGGGAACTCCCCGACGCATCTGCCCGTTCAGCAGCACCCCGCATGCGTCGAGAGGGTCACTATACCACCGCATCTTGCTATCCAAGCAACCGTTTCGGATGGCGTCCCTAAGCGAATTCCCTGATTTCATCGTCTCGATACGTGTAGCTCACAGCCGGTTCACGTAATCATGATTCAGCGTTAAGGGCACATCTCATAACGATGAAGCCAGCATCAAGCGCTCCGCCCCGGCCCCTGGGCCGAAACTGGCCCGCGCCGATCGCCGGCGCGATAGCCCGAAAGCACCCGAAGCGCGGCGAGGGGATTGTTAGGCGCGCCGCGCCCGCGGATACCGCGCCACGCCCCCGCCTGCTGTATCGTCACTCACGAACATGAAAATACGCAGGCGGGATAGCGGCGACGTCATCGACCAGCGCGGCGCCGGCAGAGCCACCGGTCTCGGCGGTCTACCCATCCCGCTCGCCCTCGGCGGCGGCCTTAGCCTGCCCATCCTCATCCTCATCATCGTCGCGATGCTCATCTTCGGCGGCGGAGGACTCTTCGGCGGGGGCGGTAGCAGCGGCTTCGGCGTCGATTCCCCGTTCAACCAGTTCCCGGCTGCCGCGCCCGCGCCGGACAACAGTGGCCAACCCTTCGAACCCGAAACCCCGGAGGAGGAGCTCGTCGCGTTCGTGGTCGAGGACACGCAGGCGTTCTGGTCGCAGCAGTTCGCCCAGGCGGGGATGCCCTACCGCGAGGTCAAGCTCGTGCTCTTCGAACAGGCCGTGAACACCGCCTGCGGGCCCGCCTCCTCGGACACCGGGCCGTTCTACTGCCCCGGCGACGAGCGCATGTACATCGACCTCTCGTTCTTCCGCGAGCTGGCGCAACGGTTCGGCGCACCCGGCGACTTCGCGCAGGCCTACGTCATCGCCCACGAGATGGGCCACCACATCCAGAAGTTGACCGGCACGAACGACCAGGTGAGCGGCCTCCAGCAGCGCAATCCCAACGACGCCAACGAGCTTTCGGTCCGCCTCGAGTTGCAGGCCGATTGCCTCGCTGGCGTCTGGGCACACTCCACCTACGAACGCGACCTGCTCGAATCGGGCGACCTCGAGGAGGGCCTGACCGCCGCAGCGGCTGTCGGCGACGACCGTCTCCAGCGGGAGGCCACCGGCCGCGTGAACCCCGAGACCTGGACGCACGGCAGCTCAGAGCAGCGCACCCGCTGGTTCCGCACGGGCTTCGATTCCGGAAGCGCCGACTCCTGCGACACCTTCAGCGGCGACGTCTAGCGCGCGGCAGCACCGCCAGCCGCGAGCGCGGCGAGCCGTGCCCGGTCGCCGCGCGTACCGAGCAGCGCGTGGACATGCTTCAGGTGGAACCGCACCGCATCGCGGCTGACACCCAGCTCCCGCGCGATCGCTGCGTTCGAAAGCCCGGCCGCGGCCAGCGCCAGTACATCGCGCTCGCGCCGCGTCAACGGCCGGGCCGGGACGGGCGGACGCGTCAGGCCGCCCGGCGAAGCTCCTGCTCGCGGTAGGCGGGGGCGCCGGAAATCGGCGTGCGGCAGTGGCGCATGATGGTCAGGTTCGAAGGCAGGCCACGCATGAAGTCCTGGTCGCCGCGAGGAGCCGCCTCGCGAGGCCGGTGCTGTGCGCGCGGGGCACGGGTGCGCAGGAGTTCCCGGTTGCCATCGGTGCGCAGCTTCGAATGCAGCTCCTTCAGGTGGAAGCGCACCGCGTTGCGCGTGATGCCAAGCTCGCGCGCAATCTGCGAATTCGATCGGCCCGCCGCCGCGAGGTCGAGGACCTGGCGCTCTCGCGGCGTGACGCGTTCCTGGGTTTCCGTGGCCATCACATTTCCTCCAGACGTACCTGCATGAAAACCTTACCAGCACGTGCGCCGGCCGTTCCCTACCCCCCACCCCCTGGCGCTAACAGCTTCGTAATCGGCCGTTCTCCGCCCGTTCACATTCGCCTGCGAGCATGGGTACTGCGACTTTCGTCCCGCGAGAACCGGTCATTCGTCCGATTCGCGAATGGACGAGTTCGCCGGATACTGAAGACATGGCTCATTATCCCGAAGCGCTGTTCGCCGGTCCCCTCCAGCTCCGCGATGGACAACGCGTCTGGTTCCGGCCCATTCGGCCCGATGACGCCGAACGTCTCCGCCGCTTCCACCGCCGCCTCTCGCCCGAATCGCAGCGGCTGCGGTTCTTCTCGCCACTCCGCGAGCTCAGCCAGCGCATGGCCGACCAGTTCGCCCATGTCGACTACGAGCGCCGCGGCGCCGCGGTCGTCTGCTATCCCGGCGAAGACGAAATCCGCGGCGTTGGCCGCTACGAATCGAACGGCGACGGCAGCGCCGAAGTCGCCTTCGTGCTCGAGGATTGCCTGCAGGGCAAGGGCGTGGGTAAGGAGCTCCTCCGGCTGGTCGCCCACCACCTGCGCGCTCGCGGCTACCACGGCCTGACGGCCATGGTCCTGCCCGAAAATGCCGCGATGCTCGGCATGTTCGAACGCTGCGGCCACCCGGCGCGCGTC
>JBLNCO010000397.1:0-8434 GCA_050260715.1 Hyphomicrobiales bacterium
GACGCTCGACTTCCTGAGCGGCGGGCGGCTGCTGCCCGCGTTCGGCGTCGGGAGCGAACTGGCGCCGGAGTTCCGGGCGACGAACCGTCAGCCCGCGGGCCGCGGCGCGAAGTCGGATGAGATGCTCGAACTGCTGACGCGGCTCTGGTCCGAGGACAACGTCACGTTCGAAGGCAAGCACTTCCAGTACGACCGCGCGACCATTTCGCCGAAGCCCGTGCAGCAGCCGTTGCCGCTCTGGATAGGCGGGAGCTCCGATGCGGCCGTTCGGCGCACGGCGCGGTTCGGGACGGGCTGGTTGGCGGGGTTGCAGTCGCCGGCGCAGGTCGCGCCGGTGGTCACGAAAATCAAGGCCGCGACCGCGGAGGCTGGCCGCAGCATCGACCCGGACCACTA
This sequence comes from Hyphomicrobiales bacterium, assembly GCA_050260715.1. GTDB lineage: Bacteria > Chloroflexota > Dehalococcoidia > Tepidiformales > Tepidiformaceae > JALOAP01. The sequence continues at coordinate 397 of JBLNCO010000397.1, forward strand.
CGGGGCAGGGTTCGCCTTCCGCTTCGGCAGCTGGGACGAGCCCATCGTCGAGCGCTCGGCGCAGGGGCTCGCCCGGCTCGGGCGGGGCGTCGACGTGCGGGGCACGATGGCTGTCGGCGGCGCGGACGCGATCATCGCGCGGGCCCGGGAGTACGTCGACGCCGGCGTTTCGAAGTTCGTGCTGCGGCCGATCGCCGATACCGACGAGTCCATCGTCGAGCAGACGCGGCGGCTCATCGGCGAGGTGCTGCCCGTGGTCCACGGCTGGACCGCGTAGTTAGGACGGCAACGTGAGCCTGGGCGGCTGTTGCTGTTGGGCAGGCGAAACGCGGACGTAGAGCAGGTCGTCGCCGCCGCCGCTGCGATCGGCTTCGAACGTACCGGCCGAGGTGAGCACCGCGAGCACGCGGGCCGAATCCGCGATGGCGAGCGCACCCAGCCGGTTCCAGGACGGGACGTGGGCGTTGGCGAGCACGTCCGACACCTTGCGGTCGATGGCGTGGTAGATCATCCGGTCGCCAGGCTGCAGCTGGCGGCCGCGGAGGGCGCCCTTCTGCCCAGCCGTATCGATGGCCGCGAGCGACGCGCCGGGTTGTGGATCGAGCGGGTCGGTTCGCACCTCAACCTTCCACGGGCCGGCGATGGTGATGCCAGGCACGTTGAGCACCTTCGGCTCGAACGATTCCGCCTCCATCGCGGGGCCGATGCGGACGCGGCCGCAACTGACATCGAGCAGAACCCCGCCGAACGCAACCTGCCCGGTACCTGACCTGAGCACCTGGCGCGCGTTTCGCACACGGGTGCGGTTTGTTTCGATGGGGAGGTTGTAGAACGAGGCTTCCCGTTCGAGGACGAGGCCCAGCGCCTCCGACGGCAAGGCCGCGACCGGTTCGAGGTCGAACACGGAGCCGACGGGCGTGCGTTCGATCGGCTGTACCTCGAAGGAGCGGCGTTCCGTGGCGCCGAAGGCCTCGCGGGCGCTTTCGGCGAGGCCGAGCAACGCGCGATCGACGCCGGGGCTGATGGCACGCAGGGCGGGCAGGGCTTCGTGGCGGATGCGGTTCCGGGTGTACTGGAGCTCGTCGTTCGACGCATCGCGAAGCGGCTCGATGCCCGCTTCGGCACAGACCTGGAGGGTGTCGGCGCGGGTGAGCGGCAGGAGCGGCCGCACGAGCCGGTGCGCCGAAGCACCGGGCACCGGCGACGACGGCAGCATGCCACGCACGCCCCGCACGCCCGTGCCCCGGATGATCCGCATGAGCACCGTTTCCACCTGGTCGTCGGCGGTGTGGGCGGTCGCGATGCTATCGGCGCGCTTTTCGCCTGCCACGAACCCCAGGAACTGGTAGCGCATTTTGCGGGCGGTGTCTTCGATGCCGGCGCGCTGCTGGCGGGCGGCGGCCCGGACGTCGCCTTCGCCGGAAAGGAACGGCACGCCGAGCCGGCCGGCGAGGTCGCGCACGAACTCGAGGTCGCTTTGGGACTCGGGCCGCAGCATGTGGTCGAAGTGGACCACCTGGACGTCGAACCCGAAATGTTCGCGGAGCTTTAGGAGGAGCAGGAGCGCGGCGACGGAATCGGGGCCGCCGGAGACGGCGGCGAGCACGAGCTTCGCGCGGCGGAACAGCGCTTCTTGTTCGGCGAAGCGCCGGACGCGGTCGAGCGGCGAGCCGGTCACGGGGCTACCTTGGGAACAGCCGTTCCCACCACTCGCCCTTCGGCTGTTCGTCCTGTTCCGCGGGCGGGCTGATGACGACGAAGGGGATCTCGCCCTCGCGGACGTAGCCGAGCTGGCGGCGTGCTTCCTGTTCGACGTACTGGTCCGAGGCGACGTAGTCGCGGACACCGGTGAGGTAGGCCTTCTTGTCCTGGAGCGCGGCCACCTGTTGTTCCGCTTCGTGGCGCTGCTCCGCAAGTTGATGATTGCGAATGGCGCCTACAACAGCCGTATAGGTGAAATAGCCAGCTACCAGGAGGCACCCGAGGAAGAAGAGCCGCGCGCGAGACCTGGCGAAGAACGTCATGTGTGTCAGGTGGACAAGCTACCTGTCTCTTCATTGACATTCAAGGAGTCCAGGTGACAGCTATCGTTAAGAGCGGCAACTGATACACGCCCATTCCGTAGAACAAATGTACACATTGAAGCGACATCGACAGCGACCGCACGAAAGGCCGCCGGTTGCAGACCAAGCAGCTCGCAAATGAGCAGCTTGGTGATGAAGTTGTGCGAGACCACCGCGACCGCCGGCTCGTCGAGCGCGCGGAGGTCGGCGGCGAAAGGGCGCAGGCGCTCCGCGACGCCGGCGAGGCTTTCGCCACCGGGCATGCGCACGGTTTCGAAGCCCGGCCTCGTCCACGCCCGCATGAAATCGGCGTGGCGTTCGTGCATGGCCGCGTAGGTGAGCCCCTCGGTGTGGCCAACGTCCATCTCGATGAGCTCGTCGCGGATCTCGACCTCGATGCCACGGGCGGCCGCGATCTCGTCGGCCATGAAGCGCGCGCGGCGCAGCGGGCTCGAGAACACGCGGGTGATGGGCTCGCGTGCGAGGCGGCGGGCGGCGGCGAGGGACTGGGCCTCGCCCAGCCGCGTGAGCCCCACGTCCATGCGCCCGAGGCCCAGCGAGTCCCGGTTGTAGGTGGTCTTGCCGTGGCGCAGCAGGTGCAGGTTCACTCGGCGTCACCGGGGGGTTCGAGCGGGGCCCAGAGCCGCTGGATGAACGGCGTAAAGCCGACGGCCTGCCAGAACCGGGCGGCATCGATGTCCTGGGCGAGGACGGTCATCTCGATGTGCGACACGCCTTCCTGCTTCGCGGCCCATTCGCGGGCGGCATCGATGAGCGCGCGGCCGATACCCTCCCGGCGGCGGGTCGGCTCGACGTAGAGGTAGCCGATGGTCGCATGGCGCTCAGGGAGGCGGTCCGGCTGGTTCTGTTCGATCGCCCCCGTGATGAACCCGACGACCTCGCCGGCATCTTCGGCGATGAACGCCGCCGCCACGGGCCGCTCGATGAGCTCGCGGGCCGCGATGCCGAACTCGGCTTCGGAGACGGGCGTCGGGATGATGCGCGGGTCGAGGGAGGCGTTGTACTGGCGCAGCGCCTGCCAGGCGCGGTAGAGCCCGGGCACAGCGCCGGGGTGGAGTGGCCGGACGGTCGTCACTGGAAGCGCCCCTGGCGGCGCCAGGCATCGCGCGCCGGCGACGACTCGTTCAGCACGAGCCCGGCCCGGCAGATCTCGGCTGGCTCCGTGCCGGGGAAGAGCGCCGCAACGACCTGTTCCGGGCGAGCCATGAGCTCCTGGTCGGCCTGGAGGCGCATCTGGAGGCGTGTGCCGCCCTCGGCCGGCTCGGCGCGCAGGGAAGCGACCGCCGCGCGGAGGTTGTAGGTGCGCACCTTCTCCTTGCGCTCTTCGCTCCATGGCACGTCCGTTTTCGCGAGGAACTCGCCGACGACCGTCGCCGCTGTAGCCGCATCGACACCTGGCAGCTCGACGCGGTAGTCGGCCCAGGTCACGAGGGCCTGCGGCGGCGGGCTCGCCGGTGCGACTTCCGCGACATCGACGAGCGCGAGGTCCGGTGTGGTCTCGCGCGCGAGGCGGTCGCGAAATTCGCTGGCGCTCACGCGCTCGTCGAGAGTGACGTCCATCACCTCGCAGTCGGCCGTGAACCCGAGGGGCAATGGCCCCGCGAACGCGAGCTTCGGGTGCGGCGTGAAGCCCTGCGAGTAGGAGAGGGGCAGCCCTGCCCGGCGGATGGCGCGCTCCCAGTAGCGGAGGACGTCGAGGTGCGAGATGTACCGCACTCGCGCGCCCTTCCGGAACCAGACACGGAATCGCTGGGTGGACATGGTCGCATGGTACCAGAGGGGTGTGCGCTCGAATCGGCCACCGGGGGTACGGTTCGGGGGCCGGGCCGCCGATTCTCAGGATATGGGAGATGCACTTCCGGTATGGACCGCCGACGATGAGTGGCACGAGCGCCGCAAGCGGCTCCGGGTGGTGCGACCACCGATCGACTTCGAAGCCGAACGGCTGAAGCGGCTGCAGGAGAAGAGCCGGGATACGGTTGATCCATAGGCCGCCCTTTCGTTGGCCGAAAGCTCCTCCGCGAACAACGTGGTTCCAGTACGATGGCTGCAAATAGGAGGCGGCCATGCCACGGATCCTCGTACCGCTGGACGAATCGGAACTCGCGGAGCAGGCGCTGCCATGGGCAGCGAACCTCGCGCGCGCACTGAACTACGACCTGCACCTCATCTCCGTCTGGACCCTAGACGAGCAGATCTGGATGCGCGCGGGCGTAGACCCGGGCGATAAGCCCGCGAAGATCTCGGATGCGCTGACCGAATACCTCCAGGGCGTGGCCCAACGGCCCGAGTTCGAAGGCCTCTCGGTGACTGGCGAAGCGCGCATGGGCGATGTCGCCGAACAGATCGGCCAGGCGGCGACCGAGGGCGACACGCGGCTCATCGCGATAACCTCCCACGGCCGCGGCGGGTTCAAGCGGGCCATCCAGGGCTCCGTGACCGACGAGGTCGTGCGGCTGGTACGCATCCCGGTGCTGGTCGTGCGCTCGGGAGTCGCCGGTGGCGAAATCCGCCGCATGCTCATCACGCTCGACGGCTCGGATGTCAGCGAGGAAGCGTTGCCGGTCGCGCGCGAGGTCGCGAACGCGGCGGGCGCCGAAATCCACATGATCCGGGTGGTGAACCCGGTCGCCGAGGTGGCGTGGACCGGTATCGGCCCGGCGCCGGACCTCGGGCGCATCACCGAGCAGTACTCCGAGGCGGCCCGCGCCTACCTCCAGCGCATCGCCCTCCCGGGCGAGCACACCGACGTACTCTTTGGCCGGCCACTGGACGCGATCCTGGAGTACGCGCAGAGCCGCCAGTGCGACGTCATCGCGATGGGTACGCACGGGCGCGGCGGCGTGGTGCGGCTCGCGCTCGGCAGCACGACGGACGCGGTAATGCGGGCGGCGGATCGCCCGGTGCTCATCGTCCCGCGGAAGGACGAGGACGAGAAAAAGTAGGCGCGCCGCCGGGCTCACCGAGTCAGTGACGATTGGCGATTGTGAGTGCCCGAGTGCCCTGGTGCCCGAGTGCCCTAGTGCCCGGGTGCGGGAGTCAGAGCCGCGACCGTCAGGGAGCGTCCGGGGGTGATTGGGCGAGCCACGTCATTGGCGATCGACGATTGTCGATTCTCGATTCCGTAGGGGCGTTGTGCCCGAGCCACGCGTCAGGGAGCGGCAGTGGCTGATGCCGTGCGCTCCTTGACAGTCGCGGTACTGACCGGGCGTGCTACGGGGAAGTCGGCGTCCGGGGGTGGTTAGCGAGCCGCGTCATGGACGACTGTCGGTTGCCGATGCCGTGGGAACGTTATGGGCCGGGCAATGCGATAGGGAGCGGCAGTGGCTGATGCCGTGCGCTCCTTAACAGTCGCGGTACTGACCGGGCGTGCTATGGGCAGGTCGGCGTCCGGGGTGATTGGCGAGCCGGGTCATGGACGACTGTCGATTGTCGAATTCGTGGGGACGGTGTGGCCGGGCAATGCGATAGGGAGCGGCAGTGGCTGATGCCGTGCGCTCCTTAACAGTCGCGGTAGTGACCGGGAGTGCTATGGGCAGGTCGGCGTCCGGGAAGCTCGGTGGGTAGCAACATGCAGCGGCCGCGGTGGCCCGCGACTCCTGGGGGCGCGGCCGCTTCGTCCGGGAGGGGACGGTCGGTGGTGCATCCGGCGGCCGCGGTGGACCGCTAGTCCTGGGGTGGCAGGTGAAAACACCGGGAGCGGGCGGGAGCCAGCGCCTACGGGCGGGTCGGCGTTACAATCGCTGAAAAGTCCCCGGCTTCGAGCCGGTTCCGGGAGTAGCTGTTATGGCGAGTACTTCGAAGCGGGAATGGCTTCAGGGCACCTACGGCAAGGCGGTCGAGAAGGCGAAGGAGCGCAAGCCCGTCTTCGAGACGACCGGCAAGATGCCCATCGAGCCCCTGTACACCCAGGAGGACCTCGCCAGCTTCGATCCGGCTCGCGATCTCGGGTTCCCGGGAGAGTACCCGTTTACCCGCGGCATCCAGCCCACGATGTACCGCGGGCGCTTCTGGACCATGCGCCAGTACGCGGGCTTCGGCACCGCCGAGGAGTCGAACCAGCGCTACCGCTACCTGCTGAACCAGGGCCAGACCGGCCTTTCGGTCGCGTTCGACCTGCCGACACAGATTGGCTACGACTCCGACGACCCGATGGCCTCGGGCGAGGTCGGAAAGGTCGGCGTGGCCATCAGTTCGATCGAGGACATGCTCACCCTGTTCGACGGCATCCCGCTCGACAAGGTCACGACCTCGATGACCATCAACGCGACCGCGCCGATCCTGCTGGCGCTGTACGTCGCGGTGGGGAAGCAGCAGGGCGTGTCGCCGGACAAGCTCGGCGGCACGGTGCAGAACGACATCCTGAAGGAGTACATCACGCGGGGGACGTACATCTACCCGCCGAAGCCCTCGATGCGGCTCATCACCGATGTCTTCAAGTACTGCAACGAGAACGTGCCGCAGTGGAACACGATTTCGATTTCGGGCTACCACATTCGCGAAGCCGGTAGCACCGCCGCGCAGGAGATCGCGTTCACCCTCGCCGACGGCATCGAGTACGTGAACGCGGCGATCCAGTCCGGCCTCGATGTCGACGCCTTCGCGGGCCGGCTCAGCTTCTTCTTCGCCTGCCACAACAACTTCCTCGAGGAGGTCGCGAAGTTCCGCGCGGCCCGGCGGCTCTGGGCGCGCATCATGAAGGAGCGGTTCGATGCGAAGAGCCCGCGCTCGCAGATGCTCCGCTTCCACACGCAGACCGGCGGCGCGACCCTCACCGCGCAGCAGCCCGAGAACAACATCGTCCGGACGACCGTCCAGGCGCTCGCGGCGGTGCTCGGCGGGACGCAGTCGCTGCACACGAACTCGATGGACGAGGCGCTCGGCCTGCCGACGGAGAAGGCGGTGCAGATCGCGCTGCGCACGCAGCAGATCCTGGCGTACGAAAATGGCGTCGGGGACGTGGTCGACCCGCTCGGCGGCTCGTACTTCGTCGAGGACATGACGAACCGGCTCGAAGGCGAAGCGCGGGAGTACATCCAGACCATCGACAACATGGGCGGCGCCCTGGCGGCGCTGGAGAAGGGATTCCAGCAGAAGGAGATCCAGGAGGCCTCATACCGGTTCCAGCGGCAGATCGAGGAGAAGGAGCGCATCATCGTCGGCGTGAACGACTTCAAGACGCCCGAGGCCCCAATCGAGACCCTGAAGCTCGACCCGACGATCGGTCAGCGGCAGGCGGAGAAGCTGGCGAAGCTGCGCGCGAACCGCGACAACGCCGCGGTCGAAGCGCTGCTCAACCGGCTGAAGACGACAGCCGAGGGCACCGACAACCTCCTCCCGGTCATCCTCGAGTGCGTCGAGGCGCGCGTGACGCTGGGCGAAATCAGCCACTGCCTGCGGAAGGTCTGGGGCGAGCATCGCGAAACGGTGGTGATCTAAGTGAGCGACGACGATACCCGTTCGCTGGCCGACGACCGCCGGCGCCTGATGGGCGAGCTGGAGGTCGAGCGCAACCAGCTGCTCCGCAACATCGAGTGGTGCCGCATCCGCGACATCGACCGGCCGTTCGTGGGCGAATGGTCGCTGAAGGACATCGCCGGACACATCGCCACGCACGAAGCGGAGGTAGTGCTGGCCCTCAGCGACGTGCGTGCGGGCCGGAAGGCGGCGTACTTCGATATCGACGACCTCGACCGCTGGAACGCGGACCGCGTCGACCGCAAGCGGCAGCTCAACTTCTGGAGTGTGCTGGAACAGCTGCGAGCCGGGCGAGTGCGGCTGCTCGAAGAGCTGGCGCTCGTTTCGGACGATGACCTGGCCGCGGAGACGTCGCCCGTTCGGGACCTCGTGGAGTCGGTCATCGAACACGACCGTGCGCACTGGCACGACATCGCCGCGCGCGTCGCCGGGATGGAAGGCGCCCGCCCCACGGGAGGTCACTGGAACCCGGCCGC
>JBLNCO010000398.1:0-4623 GCA_050260715.1 Hyphomicrobiales bacterium
AGCTGGTCGCGCCGGCCGCCCGCTGGAACATTCGCCCGTCTTCGAGCGTTCTGTCATCGGACGAGCCGCTCGCGCGGGCGGGACAGCGCGGCGCCAGGCGGGGGAAAGCATGGGGCGGGACACCGGCACTGTCGGCGAGGACGGCCTGGGTATCCTGACGCCCGCCGAGCGGCGCGTGCTGGAGTATGTCCGCGAAGGCACGCTCGATGCCGAGATCGCCGTCCGCCTTGGCGTGCCCGTGGGCGATGTCAAGACGCGCATCGAGTCGATGTTGCGCAAGCTGGAGCTCCGCGAGCGGTCGGAGCTGGCGACGTGGACCCCGGGGGCGCCTCCGCCCGAACCGGGGCCGGACGTCGCCGAAGACGAAGCCGATGTCATCGAACCCGAATCGGAGCACGGCTTCCGCCCGCGGCTGATGGCCGCGAGCAGCCTGGGCGCGATCGTCGTGGCGGTCTGCGCGATCGCGGCGTTCCTGGCATTTTCGGGTGGCAGCGACCCCGATCCCGGGCGCCCAACGCCCGAACCGACGCTGTTCTCCGGGGCCGGCTCGGCAACGGCAAGCCCGGTTGCGACCGTGTCAACGGAGCTGCGGCTGGGCGACCCGGTCGACCTGCCACCCGATATCGCCCTGCTCTACACCGTCGGGGAAGCGTCCCGCGGGGACCCGCAGCAGCTGATGCGCCTGCGCCGCCTGCCCACCGGCGACTACACATCGGAGCTCGTGTTCCAGGCGGCGCAGGGATACATCACCCGCGTGCTCACACGCGGGGATACGCAGCCCCTCGTGTTCGGCGAACCAACCACGCTGGTCGTGGGGGTGTGCGAGGCCGGGGTGTGCGCGGGCGATGCGCGGACCGATACCAGCGATGCCCTGCTCGCTATCTATCGTTCCACAGACTCCGGGGTCACCTGGACGCGCGAGGGGGCCGTGCCCGGGTTCTACCAGCTCGCGGGGCTCACGGCGGACAGTGCCATCATCTACCACGAAGGCGCAGACGAATCCGTGGCGCGCTGGCGCTGGGACCCGCCGGGGATGATGCCGTACGAAGGACCGGCGGGGGCCACGCCCTCGGGCGAGTTCTGGATTTCGAACGACCGCACGAGAGTGCTGGTGCAAACCGGGGAAGAAGCGATCCTCCCGCCGCTGGGCAACCACCCGGTGCTCAGCGACAACAGCCTTTCCCCGCCGCCGCCGAGCGCGAAGGACCCGACTTACCAGATCGTCGCCGTGCAGCCCGCCTTCGAGAAGGGATGGCTGGTGCGCTGGCATTCGTACCAAACCGACGAGTTCGGCGACGCGGGCGAGCGCATCGGCGCCGTCGACGGATTCGGTGCGCTGCACGGCTGGGCGGTCCCCGCAGCCAGCGACGCGCGCGCCATCGTCCCGCTCGATTCGGCGTCACTAACCGCGCTGGGCGTGTACGACGGCGAACCAGCGCTCTTCGCGTTCGCAGCCGGCTACGTTTACCCGCTGCGTCAACTCACCGGGTTCGTGAAGCTGGGCCCGGTCGTCCCGGTCGCTATCGAACGCGGGGCGTGGGCACAGGTCGCCGGCGCCGGCGACTGCCTGAACGTGCGCGAGCGGCCCGACCTCTCGGCCCCGATCCTGGCGTGCTACCCCGACGGCACCTGGCTGCGAATGACGGAAACGAAGGGCCCCGTCGTCAGCGGAGACGGCACGATGTGGATGGAAGTGCTCACGCCCGATGGCCGCCGGGGCTACGCCAGCACCGACTACCTGGCATGGAGCGGCAGCTAGCCGCCAGGGCCGTTCGGAGAGGCGCGGTCAGGCGCGATCGCCCGCCCGGCCCGGAGACCCCGGCGGCCTCGCGTGCTGTCAGAGCTTCCCGTGGGGCAGCACCACCACCTTGCAGTCGCGCGGGTCGGCGAGCGCCGTGAAGGTCGCGGGGAGCTCGTCGATCGAGACTGTGCGGGTCACGAGCGGGCTGGTGTCGACCGAACCGTCGGCGAACGCCTGCAGCGCTTCGGCGTATTCGGCCGGGGTATAGCCGAGCACGAACTTCAGCGTGAGCTGCTTGTTGATGCCGAGCAGCGGGGTAATCGTGTCGGGCTTCATGCAGACGCCCACGACCACGACGCGGCCGCGCACCTGGACCGTCTCCATCGCCTGCTGCAGCGTGCCTTCGACGCCCACGGCTTCGAACACGACATCGGGCGCGGGCGGCAGCGTCACGGTGCCGAACGTGCGCGACGCGGTCGACGGCGGAAGCGCCTTGCCGAGCTCTTCGGCGACGTTCACCTTGCCGGGGTCCAGCACGAGGTCGGCGCCCATCTTCGCGGCGAGCTCGCGGCGCTCGGCCGAGAAGTCGGAGACAGCGACGAAGCTCGCTCCCTCCTTCTTCAGCCAGATCAGGGTCATCAGGCCGATGGGTCCGGCGCCCATCACGAGCGCCGTCTCGCCTGGCTGCATCTGCGCTTCGCGGACGGCGTGCAGCCCGACGGCGCAGGGCTCGGTCGTGGCCGCGACGTTATCGGGCACGTTGTCTGGCACGGCGAGGAGCATGGGCGCGCTCATGACGACGTACTCGCTGTACGCGCCGGGCGTCTCGGGGCTGTAGCCGATGCTGAGGACGCCGTTCTCGCTTTCGGGCGCGATCAGCACGGGCACGCTGGTGACGCGTGTGCCGGGCTGCCACTGCTCGGCGCCGGGGCCGGCCTTCACCACTTCGGCGACGAATTCGTGGCCCATCACGATGCCGGCGTTGTCGCTAACCTCGGATTCGTACCAGGCTCTGCGCCCGGAACGCTGGGCAACCGCCATCATTTCGTCCATGTACTTCGCGGCGTGCAGGTCGCTGCCGCAGATGCCGCAGGCACGCACCTTTGCCAGCACCTGGCCGGGCCCGGGCTCGGGGACCGGCAGGTCCTCCACAGTGAGATCCTTCCCTCGCAAGACCATCGCTTTCACGCATCACCCTCCGATTTCGCTGTGCCGCGCATCATAGCGGGGCGGGTGGCTATTGGCTCTTGGCTGTTGGCTGTTGGCTGTTGGCTCTTGGCTGTTAGCTGTTAGCTGTTAGTTGGGCGTTGCCTGGTGGTAGCCGAGTTCTGATGGTACGGGTACGCGCTCGGGCCGATGCGGGTCAGCGCTCACCCTCCCGTCACCTGCGCCGGTGCCAACAGCCGATAGCCGATAGCCGATAGCCGGTCGGCGGCGGTCAGCGCTCACCTTCCCGGCACCCGCGCCGGTGCCAACAGCCGATAGCCGATAGCCAATAGCCAATAGCCAACAGCCAACAGCCCGGCGGCGGCCCCGCCGCCCGCCCCCGCTTGCCTCTGCTCGGGCGGCTCGGCCACACTGGCCGCCGTGGCACGTCTGCTGCTGGCGACAAACAACCCGGGGAAGGTCCGGGAGTTTCGCCGCCTGCTGTGCGACGTGCCGTTCGAGGTGACGACACCGGCGGAGATGGGCATCACGCTCGACGTGGTCGAGGATGGCACGTCGTACGCGGAGAATGCGGCCAAAAAGGCGCGGGCCTTCGCCGAGGCGGCGGGCGTCATCGCCCTGGCGGACGATTCGGGCATCGAAGTGGACGCGCTGGGCGGCGGCCCGGGCATGTACTCGGCGCGCTACGGCGGTCCGGGGCTGGACGACGTGGGCCGAACGCAGTTGCTCCTGCGCGAAATGGAAGGTGTCCCCGAAGGCGAACGCGGCGCGCGCTACCGGGCGGTGGTCGCGGTCGCGCACCCGGGCGGCGACGTCCACACCTTCGAGGCGACGTTCGAAGGGCGCATCGGGCACGAGTTCCGGGGTGAACGGGGCTTCGGCTACGACCCCATCTTCGTCACCGAAGACGGCCGCTCCGCCGCGGAGCTCAGCGACGCCGAGAAGGACCGCGTGAGCCACCGGGGGAAGGCGGTGCGCGCCGCGGCGGCGTACCTCAGGAGCATCGCATGACGGTGGCGAGGGTAGGCGCGCTGCTGGCCGTGCTCGCGAACGTCCTGTTCGCCGCATGCGGGGGCGGCAGCCACCTCCCCGAGCCACCGCCCTGCACGACCCCTACGCCGATCCCCTCGCAGGTGCCGCCCGATACGCGCCAGTCCGACGTCCGCTACGCGCGGGCGGTCCGCGATGCCATCGACGAGCTCGGCGACCTGACCGACGACTTCCGCGGGGAGTGGCCCGACCGGCGGTATTCGAGCCAGCCGGAATTTCGCACCGACTTCGTGAACTACTACGGCGAGAGCACCTGCCTGGTCCAGGCGCTCGGGCGGCTTTCGCCCCCGGCCACGGGAACGCTGACGGATGAGGCCGGCGAACTCCAGCTGCTGCTCCAGCAGTATGAATCGGTGCTCGACCAGGGACTCGAGGCGGTGCAGAAGCGGAACGTCTCGGACTACCGGCAGTTCCACCGGGACCTGGATTCGGCGTACGACCAGCTGGTCGTGAAATTCGGCAGGCTCCAGCCTTAGGGCAGCCGCCGGCCGCCCGTGAACAGCAAGTTCAACGCATCGAACATGCGCTGGGCGATGCGCTCCTTCGATGGCGTTAAGCCGCAGCTTACTCGCGCAACCGAGCGGCTGCGCGCAGGGCGACGCGGATGAGCTCGAGCTCGGCCTCGTCGCGGCCGTGAGGCGTGGGTCCGTGGTCCGGCGCCTCGA
>JBLNCO010000399.1:0-5173 GCA_050260715.1 Hyphomicrobiales bacterium
CGCCAGGCCGTCACGAACCCCGAAAACACCATCTTCAGCATCAAGCGCTTCATGGGCCGCAAGACCGACGACCCGGAAGTGCAGCGCGACCTCAAGCTCGTGCCATACCAGGTTGCGCGCGCTTCGAACGGCGACGCGCGCGTGAAAATGGGCGGCAAGGACTACAGCCCGCCTGAGATCAGCGCCATGATCCTGCAGAAGCTCAAGGCCGACGCGGAGGCGTATCTCGGCGAGCCGGTGACCGAAGCCGTCATCACCGTCCCCGCTTACTTCAACGATGCCCAGCGCCAGGCGACGAAGGACGCCGGGAAGATTGCCGGCCTCGAAGTGCTGCGCATCATCAACGAGCCGACGGCCGCATCGCTCGCCTACGGCCTCGACAAGAAGGAAGACGAAGTCATCGCCGTGTACGACCTCGGCGGCGGTACCTTCGACATCTCGATCCTCGAACTGGGCGAAGGCACCTTCCAGGTCCTCAGCACGAACGGCGACACCCACCTCGGTGGCGACGACTTCGACCAGCGCGTCATCGACTGGCTGATCGACGAGTTCAAGAAGGCCGAGGGCATCGACCTGCGGCAGGACCGGCAGGCGCTGCAGCGGCTCAAGGCCGAGGCCGAAAAGGCGAAGATCGAGCTTTCGAGCACCCAGTCGACCGAGATCAACCTGCCCTTCATCACTGCCGATGCGAGCGGCCCGAAGCACCTGAACGTCACGCTCACGCGCTCGAAGCTCGAACAGCTCGTCGGCGAGCTGCTCCAGGGCACGCTCGATCCCGTGAAGAAGGCGCTCGAAGACGCCGGCAAGAAGCCGGGCGATGTCGACGAGGTGGTGCTCGTCGGTGGCCAGACGCGCATGCCGGCGGTGCAGAAGCTCGTGGCCGACTTCTTCGGGAAGGAGCCCCACAAGGGCGTGAACCCGGACGAGGTCGTCGCGATCGGCGCGGCCATCCAGGCCGGCGTGCTCAAGGGCGAAGTGAAGGATGTCCTCCTGCTCGACGTCACGCCGCTCACCCTTGGCATCGAAACGCTGGGCGGCGTGCTCACGCCGATCATCCCGCGCAACACCACCATCCCGACCTCGAAGAGCCAGGTCTTTTCGACCGCCGCCGACAACCAGCCGAGCGTCGAAATCTCCGTGCTGCAGGGCGAACGGCCGATGGCGGCGGACAACAAGTCGCTCGGGCGCTTCATCCTCGATGGCATCCTGCCCGCGCCGCGCGGCGTTCCGCAGATCGAAGTCACGTTCGATATCGACGCGAACGGCATCGTGAACGTGTCGGCGAAGGACAAGGGCACCGGCCGCGAGCAGAAGATCACGATCCAGCCTTCGAGCGGCCTTTCCAAGGAAGAGATCGAACGGATGCAGCGGGAGGCTGAGCTCCACGCCGATGAGGACCGCCGCAAGCGCGAGACCATCGAGCTGAAGAACACGGCCGATTCGACCGCCTACCAGGCGGAGAAGACGCTGCGCGACAACGCCGACAAGATCGACGCCTCGCTCAAGTCCGAGGTCGAGGAGCGCGTGAAGGATTTGCGCTCGGCCATGGAAGCCGACGACGCGGACCGCATCCGCACGGCGCTCGACGCCCTGTCGGCCTCGATGCAGCGCATCGGCGAGGCCGTGTACGGCGCCCAGCAGGCGGAGCCGTCGTCCGACGGTGCGGCCGGCGAAGCGCCCGGCGGCGCCGAGGAAGGCACCGTCGAAGGCGAGTTCCGGGAGGTCTAACCGGAGTACCGAGTGCCGAGTACCGAGTACCGAGTGCCGAGTGCCGAGGCCGATGGCCAAGGGCAGGAGTACAAACCAACATCAGGAGGGGCGTCCCCGTGCGGGCGCCCCTCGTTTTGCGCCTCGCGTTGCTGGCGGGCCTGTGATGGCGGTGTCTCGCCGAGGGCCGATCGGCCCTGAATTACCGGCCGGTAGGGCTTTGCCAATGCGGAGGGAGATGCGAGGATCGGGCCCGATTTTGCACTTCGCGAGCACGGGAGCAGCGAGTATGAGCGCAACAGCATCCGCCAATGGCACGAAGGCCACGCCGCGCGCGGAGCATTTCGATGTCCTTATCGTCGGGGCAGGCATCTCCGGCATCGGCGGCGCGTATCACCTGACGAAGCAGCGCCCGGGCACGAGCGTCGTGGTCCTCGAGGCGTACGAGAGCTTCGGCGGTACGTGGTGGATGCACCGCTACCCCGGCGTCCGCTCCGATAGCGACCTCTACACCTTCGGTTACCGGTTCAAGCCGTGGGTCGGCGCTCCCATCGCCACGGCCGAGGAGATCCGGAAGTACCTGGGCGAGGTCATCGAGGAGAACGGCCTCGACAGGTACATCCGCTACAACCATCGCATCATCTCGGCGACGTGGGATAGCGGCACGAACCTCTGGACCATCGAAGCGAAGCGCACCGACACCGGCGAAACCGCCTGGTTCACCACCAACTTCCTCTGGATGTGCCAGGGCTACTACCGGCACTCGCAGGGGTATACGCCCGAGTGGCCCGACATGGATAAGTTCAAGGGCCCCATCGTGCACCCGCAGACGTGGCCCCAGGACCTCGACTACAAGGGCAAGAACATCCTCGTCATCGGCTCCGGTGCGACCGCCGCGACGATTGTCCCTGCGATGGCGAACGATGCCGCGCACATCACCGTGCTGCAGCGTTCGCCCACATACTTCATCCCCGGGCGCAACCAGAACGACCTCGCCGAGCGCCTGCGCGAGCTGGAAATCCCGGAGGAGTGGATCCACGAAATCGTGCGCCGCCAGATCCTGCACGACCAGGCGGCCTTCACGAAGCGCTGCTTCGAAGAACCGGAAGCGGTGAAGAAGGAGCTCCTCGCCGCCGTCCGCGCCTACCTCGGCCCCGGCTACGACATCGACACCCACTTCACGCCCCACTACCGGCCCTGGCGCCAGCGCATCGCCTTCGTCCCCGATGGCGACCTCTTCCAGGGCATCCGCGCCGGCAAGGCGAGCATGGTCACCGACGAGATCGAGCGCTTCACCGAAAAAGGCGTGCTCACGAAGTCGGGACAGGAGCTCGAAGCCAACATCATCATCACGGCCACCGGGTTCAATATCAGCGTGCTCGGCGACATCAACTTCGTCATCGATGGCAAGCCGCTCGTCTTCTCCGACACCATCACCTACCGGGGCATGATGTTCACCGGCGTGCCGAACCTGCTTTGGGTCTTCGGCTATTTCCGGGCGAGCTGGACGCTGCGCGCCGACCTGCTCGCCGACTTCGTCTGCCGCCTGCTCGCGCACATGGAGGCGAAGGGCGCAAAGCGGGTCGAAGTCCGGCTCCGCCCCGAAGACGAGGGCATGGAGCTGCTCCCCTGGCTCGACACCGAAAACTTCAACCCCGGCTACATGCTCCGCGCGATGCACCTCCTGCCGAAGCGCGGCTCGAAGCCGGAATGGCAGCACACCCAGGACTACTGGCGGGAGAAGGACGAGATCCCTGCCATCGACCTGGACGGGCCCGAGTTCGTCTACGCCTGCGAGCCCGCGATGGCGGCACCCGCGGCCGCGGCCGGCGGATAGGCCCATTTCCTGGCGGGGCGTCCGGGCATCGCAGCGAGCGGACCGCGCCCCGCCTGAGCGGCCAACGCTGGCCCGCGCCGCAATGACGGAGCCCGGCCTCGCGTAGGATGGGCGCCATGGTGCTGTGGGAGTGCCCGGCCTGCGGACGCGCTTTCGGCCGCAACAGGCAGTCGCACGTCTGCGTCCCGGCGATGTCCCTCGACGCGTACTTCGCCGGCCGGCCGCCCGGCGACCGCCCGATCTTCGATGCCGTCCATGCGCACCTCGCCGGGCTCGGGCCGGTCTACGTCGAGCCCGTCGGAGTGGGCATCCTCTTCAAGCGCGTGCGGACGTTCGTCGAGCTCCGTCCGCGCCGGGCTGGTCTTGCGCTCTCGTTCATCCTCGCCCGCCGCGTGGACCACCCGCGCATCACGCGGCACGTGCCGGTTTCGCGCGGTTCGGCGGCCATGGTCCACTACGTGCTCCTCCGTTCCCCGGAGGATGTCGACGACCAGGTGCGCCGCTGGCTCACCGCGTCCTACGCGGACTCCCCCGCCTGACCCGCACGATCGGCACGTTCGTGCGGCTTCGCTCCCCCGGGCAGTCCGCCCACCCA
This sequence comes from Hyphomicrobiales bacterium, assembly GCA_050260715.1. Lineage (GTDB taxonomy): Bacteria > Chloroflexota > Dehalococcoidia > Tepidiformales > Tepidiformaceae > JALOAP01. The sequence goes on from JBLNCO010000399.1 coordinate 4,140, forward strand.
CCAGACGTTGTACTCTGGACTTCCACATGTACACACCGCTCGACCACCCCTTCATGCGCCGTCTGCGCGAGCACGTCCTGTTCACCGCGGGCCCTATCGGCTCGAGCATTCTCGCCCTGCGGCCCGCGCCCGACTACGGCGGCAAAGACGGCTGCAACGAGTACCTCACCATCAGCGACCGGCCGGTGCTCGACCGCATCCAGCGCGACCTCTACGCCGCGGGCTGCGACGCCGTCGACAGTGCCACCTTCGGTGCGAACGAAGTTGTGTTCGCCGAATACGACCTCGTGCCCCGCGTGCGGGAGATCAACCGCATCGCCGCGCAGCAGCTGAACGCCATCCGCGACGAGTTCAGCACGCCCGAATGGCCGCGCTACAGCTTCGGCACGATGGGCCCCGGCACGAAGCTCCCCTCCCTTGGCCACATCACCTGGGACGAGCTGGTGCGCGGCTACCGCGAGCAGGCGCGGGGGCTCATCGAAGGCGGCATCGATGTCCTGAAGGTCGAAACCTGCCAGGACCTCCTCCAGACGAAAGCGGCGCTCGCCGCGATCAGCGACGTCTTCGAAGAGATGGGCGTGCGCATCCCCGTCATCGCCAGCGTGACCATCGAGACCACCGGCACGATGCTGCTCGGCTCCGACATCGCCTGCGCGCTCACGGCGCTCGATGCCCTGGACGTGATCGACATCATCGGTATCAACTGCGCGACCGGCCCCGAGCAGATGGTCGAGCACGTCCGCTACCTCGCCGAGCATTCGCGGCGGCCGGTGTTCGTCGCGCCCAATGCGGGGCTGCCCGAGCTCGTGAACGGCGAGGCCTGCTACCCGCTTTCGCCGGAGGAGTTCGCGCGCTACCAGAAGATCTTCGTCGAGGAGTTCGGGACGAACATCGCGGGGGGCTGCTGCGGGACCACGCCGGCCCACTTCGAAGCCGCCCGTGCCGCCATCGGCGACCGGCCGCCGAAGGCGCGCCCGGCGGCCGCGGCCTTCCTCGCCGGCGAACCGGCGGAACCTGATGGCGGCCACGTCGCC
>JBLNCO010000400.1:0-7474 GCA_050260715.1 Hyphomicrobiales bacterium
GTCATCATCGGCTGGCTGCTGGCCCCCGCGCGCGAAAAAGAGGGCGCCGACTTCGGTCTCGCGGTGTTCTCGCCAACCGAGACAATCGGCATCCTGTTCAAAGTGGCGCTCTATGGAGGGCTCATTTTGGCCTCGCCGGTGGTCGTGTACGAAATCCTCGCCTTCGTCGTGCCGGGGCTCACTCCAGCCGAGCGGAAGTTGTTATTGCCGGGGCTCTTCGGCGTGGTCGCGTTCCTGCTGGCAGGAATGGCATTCGCGTACTGGGTCATCCTGCCCGCGTCGCTCGGCTTCCTCCTCGACTTCGGCAGCGACAATTTCGAACCGGTCATCCAGGCGAAGGCCTACATCGACTTCGCGACGAGGATCATCTTCTGGGTGGGCGTATCGTTCGAGTTACCCATGGTCATGGCGCTTGTCGCGAAGCTCGGGCTCGTGCGCGCGCGGCAGATGCTCGGCTTCTGGCGGTACGCGGTCATCATCGTGTTCATCATTGCTGCCGTGGTCACGCCCACTCCCGACCCGCTGACACAGTCGCTCGTGGGCGGGCCGTTGCTCGTGCTCTACTTCATCGGCGTGTTGTTCGCATGGATCCTGCAGAAGAAGCCGCAACCGGGGCCGACCGCCGCATGACCCAAGGACGGCCGTGGTCGCCGTTCGCAGCCGCCGCGACCGGGCTCGGCGGGGGCTTCTTCAGCGGGCTGACCGGGGTGGGCGGCGGGGCCATCATGGTCCCGCTGATGACGGGCGTGTTGAAGATGCGCCAGCACACGGCGCACGGCACCTCGCTCGTGGTCATCGTGTTCGGCGCAACCGCGAGCGCCGCCACCTACGCCTGGCGCGAGGGCATCGACTGGCCGATGGTGGCGGTGCTGCTGCCCGCGTCGCTCGTCGGTGCGTACGCCGGTGCGCGTCTCGTGCAGTACCTCCCGGCGATGCGGCTGCGGCAGCTCTTCGGGCTCTTCGTGCTGCTTGTGGGGTTGCGGCTGTTGGTGTTCCACGAGGTCGAGGCGCTGATATCGGTGGGCCGCGTGGCAGAGATCCTGGTCGGCGCCGGGATCGGGCTCGCGGGCGGACTGCTGTCTGGCGCCCTAGGCGTGGGCGGTGGGGCGATCTTCGTGCCGGCGCTCGTGCTGCTCCTCGGCGTCGGCCAGCACGAAGCGCAGGGCGTGTCGCTGTGCGTCATCGTCTGCGCGGCGGCAGTGGGCGCCTTCACCCACGCGCGCCACGGCTCGATGGACCTCGCGGCCGCGCGCTGGATCGCGCCCGTGGCGGTACCGGCCGGGATGGCGGGCGCACTTGTTGCATCGAAACTCGACGCAGGGACGCTCCAGCGCATCTTCGCGCTCGTAGCTATAGGTGTGGGCGTACAGATGTTGTTCACCGCGACGCGAGCGTTGCGCCGCGCGCCGGCGGGCTTCGTGACCCGCGAGGAGGCCGCGGCGTGATCCGCGACCGCGAGGCGGCCTGCGCCGAGCTCTACGAGCGCGTGCGGACCTGCACGCTCTGCCCGCTCTCACGAACCCGGACGCTTGCGGTGCCGGGCGAAGGGCCGCTCACCGCGGAGGTGATGTTCATCGGCGAGGCGCCCGGCGCGAACGAGGACAGGCAGGGGCGGCCGTTCGTGGGGCAGGCGGGGCAGTTTCTCTCGGAGCTGCTGGCCGCAGCCGGGCTCCAGCGCGAGGATGTGTACATCTGCAACGTGTTGAAGTGCCGCCCACCGCACAACCGCGACCCCGAACCGGACGAAATCGAGGCGTGCCGCGATTACCTCGACGAACAGATCGACCTCATCGACCCGCTGGTCATCGTGACGCTCGGACGCTTTTCCATGGCCAAGTTCTTCCCACGGCAGATCATCTCGCGCATCCACGGGCAGGCGAAGGAGATCGCGGGCCGGTACTACGTGCCGATGTACCACCCGGCGGCCGCGCTGCATCGCGGGGACCTGCGCGACGTCATGCTCGATGACTTCCGCAAGCTCCGGGAAACCCTCGAACGGGCGCGAGGCGAACAGCCCGCCCTCCCGCTGGCGCCGGCGATGCCGGTTTCGAAGCCGGAGCCTGCGGCACCGTTGTCCGAGCCTGAGCCTCCCCTCCCCGCGGCGGAAGCCCCGCACGAACCGCCTGAGCAGGTTCCCGAAGCGAACGGCCACGGCCCGGGGAGTTCCACCGAATCGAGCGCCCTGGCCGAGACGCCGCCCCCGCCCGCGTCCCGGACCGAATCCCCCACACCACGGAGCGAACCATCACCCGTCGCACAGCAGCGGCTGTTCGACTAAAGGACTGTTATGCCAGCACTACGCGTGATACCCCTCGGCGGCCTCGGCGAAATCGGCCGCAACATGATGCTCATCGAATACGGCGACGACATCATCGTGATCGACGTCGGGCTGATGTTCCCGGAAGAGGAGATGCTGGGCGTCGACCTTGTGATCCCGGATTTCGCCTACCTGCGGGAGAACGCGCACAAGCTGCGCGCCGTTTTCCTGACGCACGGCCACGAGGACCACGTTGGGGCGCTGCCGTACTTCCTGCGCGAATTCAAGGCGCCGGTCTACGGCGCGCGGCTGACCGACGGGCTGGTACGCGTAAAGCTGAACGAACACCGCTTGCTCGACGAAGCGGACCTGCACGTCATCGAATGCGGCGTGCCGATCCGGGCGGGCGTGTTCGCAGTCGAATTCTTCCCGGTGGCGCACAGCATCCCCGACGCGTGCGGGCTCATCATCCGCACGCCGCTCGGGCCCATCGTCCACACGGGCGACTTCAAGCTGGACCACACGCCGGTGATGGACCAACACACGGACCTGATCCGCCTCGCGCAGGTGGGCGCCGAGGGCTGCCTGCTGCTGCTGGCCGATAGCACGTACGCGGAAATCGAGGGGTACACGCCCAGCGAGCAGCTCGTCGGCGAGGCGCTGCGGAACATCCTGGTCAACGCCCGCGGGCGGGTCATCATCGCAACGTTCGCGTCGCTCATTTCGCGCGTGCAGCAGGTGATCGACGCCGCGGTGTTCACGGGGCGCAAGGTGTTCGTCACCGGGCGCTCGATGATCGACAACGTGGCGATGGCCCGGCAGCTGGGCTACCTGAACGCGCCCGACCACGTGATCGTGGGCGTGGAGGAGATGCGGAACACGCCGCTGAACAAGCTGGTGGTGGTGACGACGGGCAGTCAGGGCGAGCCGACGAGCGCCCTCACGCGTATGGCGAACGGCGACCACCGGCACATCACCATCACCGAGGGCGATACGGTGGTGCTTTCGGCATCGCCCATCCCGGGTAACGAGCAGGCCGTCTACCGGAACGTGGACAACCTCTTCCGTCTCGGCGCCGAGGTGCTCTACAACCGGGTCGCAAACATCCACGTGCGCGGCCACGCCAGCCGCGAGGAGCTCAAGATCCTCCAGAGCGTGCTGCAGCCGGAGTACTTCGTGCCCATCCACGGCGAGTACCGGCACCTGGTGGTCCATGCGCGCCTCGCGGAGGCGGTCGGGGTGCCGAAGGGCAACGCCTTCGTGATGACGGACGGCGACGTGCTCGAAATCGACGAGCAGGAGGCGCGGCTGGGCGAGCGCGTACCCGCGACCTACGTTTACGTCGACGGGCTGGGCATCGGCGACGTGGACCAGCACCTGCTGCGCGACCGGGCGCACCTCTCGACCGATGGCGTCGTGGTGGTGTTCGTCTCCGTCGACAAGCAGAACGGCAGGCTGGAGCGCGCGCCGGAGATCCTGAGCCGGGGCTTCGTCGACGTAGAAGAACACGAAGAGCTGCTCGAACGGAGCAAACGAGTGGTCGAAGGGGCGCTGGGCGGCGGCGAACATTATGCCGAGTTCGGAGACATCAACGCGCGGATCAGGGACGCATTGTCGAAGTTCCTGTACGATGAGACGCGGCGAAGGCCGATGGTGCTCACGGTGACAGTCGAGGTCTAGGGAGCACCTGTACCAGGGTTCGCCCGGCCCGGGATGATCGCGGGGTGCGCCTCCAGCCGGAGGTCGAGGGCCGGGAATACAAGGAGTGCGCCTATGGCGGCACGTACACGTTCGCGACCCCGCGCTGCGCGTTCGACCCGTTCGAAGCGCGGAAAGTCGTTCCTCAGCCGAAAGCAGTTGCTCCAGCCGGAAGCCGCCGGGTTCCTGGTGATCGCGGTCGTCGTCGCATCGCTGCCGTTCCTGGTAGACGTGCCCGAGGTGGCCGCGAAGGGACGCGACTGGCTCGTGCGGACCGCCGGGCTCGGGATTTTCGTGATTGCGGTGCTGTCGGTCATCGGCGGATTCGCCATTTCGCGGCGGGCGTACGAGGACCCGGCACTGTTCGCCCGGCGGGCGGCGGGCGTACTGGCGCTCGGGCTCTTCGCGTGGGGCGCGCTCGGGCTGAACAAGGCCGAATGGACGCTCGGCGACGTGGACTTCCGCGAAGTGTCGCTGGGCGGCGAATTCGGGCACGCGCTGGTCACGGGAATCCTCGGGAAACTCGCGTGGGTGTCGCTGTTTGTGGTGGGCATGGCGCTGCTCGCGCCGCGCGCCACCGCCTGGTTCGCGCGAAACTTTCCGCTCTGGCTGCGCGAGGCATGGGAACAGCGCTGGCCGCACCGCTTTGTGGCTGGTGTCGGCAGCTTCGTCGCCTACATCTTCCGCCGCCCGGCGCGTGAGCCGGCGGAACCGGTTATCGGCGGGTTCGCGACCACGGCCGCACCGACGTTCGAGACGCCGCCAGTGGTGTTTCGCCCCGCCATCGACCCGGCCAGCCCCACATCGCCGGTGGGCGCGGGCGCGGCGGCGCACTTCCACGAGCCGGCTGTCGAGGAGCCGGAGCCCGCGGAGAACGAGGCGCCGAACACGCCCGATGACGACGCAGAGGACGAGGCGGAAGAGCCATCGCAGCTCTCCCTTCTCGACCAGGAGAAGAACGGCTGGGCGCTGCCAGCGATGGAGCTGCTTAACCCGCCGCAGGTGAGCCAGAGCCGCAAGCACGACAACGCGGCGCGCGCGCAGCTCATCGTCGACACGCTCGCCAGCTTCGGCGTGGACGCGACGGTGGTCGAAATCAACGAAGGGCCGACCGTCACGCAGTTCGGCGTGGAACCCGGCTGGGAAGTGCGCTACAAGGACCTGCCGCTGAAGGACGAGAACGGCAAGACGCTGCTCGGGCCCGATGGGCGGCCACGCACAGAGCGCGTCGAGCAGGGCCGGACGCGCGTGCGGGTGAACAAGATCACCGCGCTGCAGAACGACCTCGCCCTTGCGCTGGCGGCGCCGAGCCTGCGCATCGAAGCGCCGGTCCCGGGGCGGGCGATCGTCGGCATCGAAGTGCCGAACGACAGCGCGACGGTGGTCACGCTGCGCGGCGTGATGGAGACGAAGGAGTTCCGGGACCTCGGGCGCAAGACGAAGCTGGCGGTCGCGCTCGGGAAGGGCGTTTCGGGCGTGCCGGTCGTCGCCGACCTGGCGAAGATGCCGCACCTGCTGATCGCCGGCGCCACCGGCTCGGGCAAGAGCGTCTGCATGAACGCGATCATCGCGGGGATCATGATGAACGCCACGCCCGACGAGGTGCGCTTCGTGATGATCGACCCCAAGCGCGTCGAGCTCACGCCGTACTCGAAGATCCCCCACCTCGCCTTCAGCGAAGTCATCGTCGACATGGACAAAGTGGTGGGCACGCTCCAGGCGGTCGTCTCGGAGATGGAGGCGCGCTACAAGAAGTTCGCCAGCGTGGCGGTGCGGAACATCGAGTCGTACAACCGGCACCCGCGCGTGCTGAAGAAGCTCCCCTACTGGGTCGTCATCATCGACGAGCTGGCCGACCTGATGATGGCGGCGCCGTTCGAAGTCGAGAAGCTGATTTGCCGCCTGGCGCAGCTGGCCCGCGCGACCGGCATCCACCTCGTGGTCGCGACGCAGCGGCCGTCGGTCGACGTCATCACGGGGCTCATCAAGGCGAACTTCCCGACGCGCATCGCGTTCGCGGTCACCTCGCAGACCGATTCGCGGACGATCCTCGACATGGGCGGCGCCGAAAAGCTGCTCGGCCGCGGCGACATGCTCTACATGCCGACGGACGCATCGAAGCCCATCCGCATCCAGGGCGTTTACCTCTCGGACGCGGAGGTGGAGCGGCTCGTGGAGTTCTGGACCGACGATCGCTTCCGCGAGCTCGCCCCCGAAACCGCCGACGACCTGCTCGAACAGGCGCTCATCGAGCAGAACGGCGGCGACGCCGACATCGAGGTCGACGAAGACGACCCGATCATCGAACGGGCGCGCGAGCTGACGCTCCAGCACAGCCGGGTGTCGCCATCGCTGCTGCAGCGGCGCCTGCGCGTCGGGTACATGAAGGCGTCGAAGATCATCGAAATCCTCGAAGAGGAAGGGCTGGTGGGGCCGCGCGAAGACGGCGAGTCGCGGCGCGTGCTGGCGGCGGCGGGGGCCGCTGAGGACCTGCCTTGATACACTGGCCACGATGAGAAACATCCGCGAGTTACTCCGCCGCAGTGAGCAGGAAGAAGAGGCGCCCGCCGGGCCCGCCCGCGAGCAGTGCCTCTCCTGCGGCGCGGACCTCGAAGGGTCGAAGTCGTACGAGCGCTACCGCGTCTGCCATTCGTGCGGGTTCCACTTCCACCTGAGCTCCCTCGAACGGGTCGCGACGCTGCTCGACCCGGGGAGCTTCCGCGAGGCGGACCGGGGCGTGACCGCGATCGACCCGATTTCGTTCACCGGGAAGCAGGCGTACCGGTCGCGGGTGATCAACGCCCAGCGCCGGACGGGCCTCGCCGAGGCGGCGCTCACGGGCACGGGGACGCTCTTCGGGCGCGACGTCGTGGTCGCGGTGCTCGACTTCTCGTTCCTCGGGGGGTCGATCGGGGTCGTGGCGGGCGAACGGCTCGCGCGCGCATTCGAGAAGGCGGAGGCACGGCGCACGCCCGTCATCGCCGTGTGCTCGACGTCGGGCACGCGCATGCAGGAAGGGTTGCTCGCGCTCATGCAGATGCCGCGTGTGATCGCGGCCGCGCAGAAGCACGCGAAGGCCGGCCTGCCGCACATCGCGGTCCTCGGCGACCCGACCACCGGCTCGGCCTACACGGGCTTCGTGAACCTCGCGGACTACATCATCGCGGAGCCGAACGGGCTCGTCGGGTATGCGGCGCTGCGCGTGCTCCAGGAGCAGGAAGGCAACGAACTCCCGGCCGACGCGCACACATCGGAGTCGCACCTCGAGCACGGGCTGATCGACGCGATCGTCCCGCGGCCGCAGCTCCGCGACCAGGTTGCGCTGCTGCTCGACCTGCTGATGAGCGACTACCAGCTCAGCGCGCCACGTGAGCGGCACGAGACGAAGCTCCAGCACACCCAGCTCGGTGCGCTGCAGCAGCTCCAGCTTTCGCGGCACCAGATGCGGCCGACGTCGGTCGACTTCATTGGCCGCATGACCTCGTCGTTCACGCCCATCCGCGGCGACCGCACGGGCAC
>JBLNCO010000401.1:0-10013 GCA_050260715.1 Hyphomicrobiales bacterium
ACGGGTCTTTGGAGCCCAGGGTTGGGGTTCGAATCCCTGCTCGGCAGCCACGTTTCGGTGGCGATCCCCGCGGTCGGCGCAGCACAGGTAACCTCAACCGCGGCTTCGAGGACAGGGCGCGAATCGATACGAAAAGGGCCGGCGAGGATTCCCGCCGGCCCTTCGCTGTGCCCGTCCGGAGCTAGCCGCTCGCGTCCACGCCGATGAGCTGGTCGTCCACGCCGCCGGGCTCGAAATCGACCATCCACGCCCCGTCGATCTGGGCCACGAACCGCGTGAGCGGAATTCGATGGAACAGTTCATAGCCCTCGATGACCACGGAATCGTCGTCGACTTCGACAATCCGGCCCAGGGTGCGCCCCGTCGGGGACATCACCGGGTCGCCATGATGCGGGTCCAGGAAGTCGCCGTACTCGTTCATCATCCACCTCCAGTTGTGCTCGCCATGAGCGGCTCTGATTCCCTGGCTGGCCCGTGCTCGCGAGTAGGGACGATAAGCAGTGGCCGCTTGACGTTATGTAACACGCGCTCGGTGGTGCTGCCGAAAGCGAGCCGCCGTGGCAGGTTCTTGCCGCTCGCCGCGACCACCACCAGCGCCGCGTCTTCGCGCTCGGCGGTATCGACGATGGCCGGCGCCGGCGGGCCCTCCACCGCAACCGTTCGCTCGCCGGGCCGCACGACGCCGTCGAGGTACTCGGATGTCTCGGTGGCAAGCGATTCCATGAGCTCGGGCAGGTAGTACGGCACCTCGACCGTCAGCGGCCCTGGCATCTCGTACGCGGAGAGCAGGATGACCTCGCGGCCGAGCCGGGCGGCGAGCGCACGGCCGGATTCGAGCGCTCGCGGCGCGATCGGCGAACGGTCGAGCGCGATGAGCACCGGCCCGCTCCCGAACTCCGTGACGGGTTCGGTGCCCGGGACGGCGATGATGGGTACGTCGGTCCGGCGGATTACGCGGTCGGCCACGCTGCCGATGACCGCCGCCCGGAGGCCGCCGCGGCCACGCGTCGCCATGACCACGAGGCCCGCCTCGCGCGCGCAGGTGAGGATGACGTTTGCCGCATCGCCGCCCCAGAAGTCGACCCCGGCGAGGTTGAGCCGGTGCCGCCGGGCCAGCCCGTCCGCGTACTCGAGGAACACGCCCTTCGCACGCTGGAAGTCGGGCTCGATGCCCGTATCGGGGTGCCACACGTACACGAGGCGGACCGGGCCGCCGGTCGCGCCGGAGACGGCAGCGGCCACCGGGATCGCGTTTTCCGAGAGCTTCGAACCGTCGAGTGGGACAAGAATCTCACTGAACATGGCTCACCTCCGGGTTGTCCGGCCCCTCACCCTAGCGTGACAGCTGGCTCGAACCGCGTCAGCGGGCGAGCGGTCCCGGTTCGGGGGACCTTCGTCAGGCGGAGGCCGGGAGGAGCTGTGCGGCCTTCACATCCGACGCGATCATATCGGCCCAGGCGTCGATGTCGTGCCAGTCCCGGAAATCGCCGTAGCGGCCGCGCGTGAGCTTGAGGAAGAGCGCTCCAGCACTGCCCCAGTCGCCCGGGGAGATGACCCCCGCGAAGGCGCGATGCCCGCGCGCGTCGAGCCGCTTCTGGAGCTCCGGCAGGTTTTTCGGCACCGGTCCGCCCTTGCGGGCCACCCACGTCGCGGGGCCGGAGAGCGCGGACGTGGTCGCGCCGACGGAGGAGACGCTAACAGCCAGGGGCGCACCTCGCGCAGGGCGGTTTCGTATGCGCTGACGTACGACTCAGCCTCGGGCAGCCAGCGGCCGTTGTGGATGGCACTCCCGAGCACGACAGCCTCGAACCCCGAGGGCGCCTCCGCGGCCTCGACGGGCGCGACGATAGTGACGAGCCCGCGCTGGCGGAGACGGTTGGCGATTCGCTCGGCGATTTCGCGCGTGGAGCCGTGAGCGGTGGCGTAGGTGACCAGGATCATCACAGCACCTCCTGACCCTCATGTTGCCGATTCCATGGCGGAGCGGGCAGGTCTGTGCGGCCCGATCGGTGGGTCCGAACGTCGTGAGGTCGTCGCTTCGAAAAGGTGGCGAAGGGGCGGTCCCTGCGGCTACGCCTCGCGGTTCACCAGGTACCGGGCGACGGCGTTGAGGCTCGCGCGATCCTCGTCCGGGAGGTGGAGCGCCTCGAGGAGCGCATCCGCAGCTTCGGCGTACTCGGCCGCCCGTTCGCGGGTGGCCCGGCCGGCGCCGGCCTGTTCGAGCGCGGCCACCACGCCGCGGATACGCTCCGCGTCCAGCTCGTCGCCGGGAAGCGTGTACGCGCTGACGATGGTTTCGCGCGCGCGGCCATCAGCGAGCCCGAAGACGACGGGCAGGCTCTTCTTGCGCCGGGCGATGTCGCTGCTATTCGACTTGCCGGTGGCAGCGGGGTCGCCCCAGGTGCCGAGGTAATCGTCCTGGGCCTGGAACGCGAGCCCCACCTGCACGCCCCAGCGGCCGATGAGCGCGGCGCGTTCGGCGCCCGCGCCGGCGAGCAACGCACCGATTTCGAGCGGCGCCCCGAGCAGCGCTCCGGTCTTGCCAGCCACCATCTCCAGGTACTCGGCGACCCCGACGTCGACGCGGGATTCGAAGGCGATATCCTGCCACTGGCCCTGGATCATGGCGTCGATTGCGCGGTTCAACACGCGCAGCGCTTCCATGCGCAGCGCCGGGTCGCCCTGGCCGTTCGCGAGAGCGGCGATGGCGCGGGTGTAGAGGTAGTCGCCGGCGTTGATCGCCTGCCCCTCGCCGATGCGCGCCCAGAGCGTCGGCCGGTGATGGCGCTCGGCGTCGTGGTCCTGCACTTCGTCGTGCACGAGCGAGAAGTTGTGCACCAGTTCGACCGCGACCGCCCCGGGCATCGCGGCTTCAATGTCGCCGCCAAAGAGCTCCGCGGCCAGCAGGCAGAGAGCCGGCCGGATGCGCTTTCCGCCCTGGTCGGTCGGGCGCCCCTCGGCGTCCTGCCAGCCCATGACGTAGTGGGCCGCCCGGGCGAGGTCGGTAGCCGGTTCGCCGACGGCTCCACGCAGCGCCGACTCCAGCGGCTCACGATAGCGAGCCAGCAGCTCGGGGACGTTCTCGCCGAGCGATGGCATGGTCAGGCGGGGGTGAGGGTGGCGGCGGGCTCGTTCCCGTTGTCGGCGAGCCGCGCCTTGAGCGCCGCGCGGGCCGTCTCGGCGATGCCCTCGGCGTCGAGCTTCCAGATGTGCCGGAAGGTGGCCTGGGGGCCGTGGTCCACGATCTGGTCGGGCATCGCCAGGCCGCCCAGGTAGCGATCGGCCAGGCCGTGGTCCGAAAGCAGGTCGAGCACCGCCTCGCCGAAGCCGCCCGCGCGCACGTTCTCCTCGGCCGTGAGCAGGCCGCCGGTTGTGCGCGCCATGCGCAGCAGGAGCTCCTCGTCGAGCGGCTTCGCGAACCGCGCGTTCACGACCGCCGCATCGATCCCGTCCGCGGCGAGCGAATCGGCGGCCTTCACGCACTCGGCCACGGTGACCCCGAAGCCCACGAGCGTTATGTCGCTTCCCTTTCGCAGCAACTCACCCTCGCCGATCGGGATCGCCTTCATGGGAAGGTCGATGGGAGCGCCGGGGCCGGTGCCGCGCGGGAAGCGCACCGCGAACGGGTGGTCGTGCGAAATCCCCGTGTAGAGCAGGTCGCGAAGCTCCTGTTCGTCCTTCGGCGCAGCGACCACCATGTTGGGGAGGCAGCGCAGGTAGCTGACGTCGATGAAGCCCTGGTGCGTCTTGCCGTCATCACCCACGAAGCCCGCGCGATCGAGCGCGAAGACCACCGGCAGGTCCTGCACGACAACGTCGTGGACCACGGAGTCGAAGCCCCGCTGGAGGAACGTCGAGTAGATGGCCGCGATCGGCCGCATGCCCTGAGTCGCCATGCCGGCGGCGAAGGTCACGGCGTGCTGCTCCGCGATCGCCACATCGAACACGCGGTCGGGGTGCTTCGCGTGCACGGGCGCCAGGCCGGTGCCTTCGAGCATGGCGGCCGTAATGGCGACGACGCGCTCGTCGGATTCGATGAGCTCCTGCGTGGCCTGGGCGAACACCTGGCTGTAGGTGGGCGGGGGCGGCGGGGCGCCGGGCTCGAGCGGCTTCTTCATCCAGTACGTGCCGCTGTGGCTCTTCACCGGGTCGGCAGCCGCTTCCGGGATGCCATGGCCCTTCTCGGTGAGGATGTGCAGGAGCACCGGGCGGTCGCGCACCTTCTTTATCTGCGCGAGGGTCGATTCGAGCTGGCGGATGTCGTGGCCGTCGATCGGGCCGTAGTACTCGAAGCCGAACTGCTCCCAGAAGCTCGCCGGGACGAGCAGGTCGCGAACGCTCGCCTTGACCCGCTTCGCGCCTTCCCACATCTGCCGGGCAATCGGCACATGCCCGACGACGTCGTTGAACTCGCGCTTGGCGTTGCGGTAGTGCGGGTCGATGCGGAAGCGGTTGATGTTCCGGCTGAGCGCGCCAACGTTCGGCGAGATGGACATCGCGTTGTCGTTGAACACGACGATGACGTCCTCGTTGAGGTGGCCGGCGTGGTTCATCGCCTCGAGGGCCATGCCGGCCGTCATCGCGCCGTCACCGACAACCGCGACGCAGTGGAAGTCGTCGCCCTTGAGCTTGCGGGCGGCGGCCATGCCTACGGCCGCCGAAATGGCGGTCCCGGCGTGGCCGGCGCCGAACGCATCGTGCTCGCTCTCCTTGCGGTCCGCGAAGCCGGAGAGGCCGCCGAACTGGCGGATGGTCGACATGCGCTCGCGGCGGCCGGTCAGGATCTTGTGGACGTACACCTGGTGGCTCACGTCCCAGATGATCTTGTCGCGGGGCGTGTCGAAGAGCCGGTGCAGAACGATGGAGAGCTCGACGACGCCCAGGTTCGAAGCAAGGTGACCGCCACCGCCAATGCAGGCGACGGTATCGACGAGGAAGTGGCGGATTTCGCCGGCCAGCTGCTCAAGCTCGTCGTACGTCAGGCCGCGCAGGTCCTGCGGGCAGTCGATGCTATCAAGCAGTCGGGTCAACGTTTGCTCCTGGCGTGCTTCTGACAGTAAGCCACAGCTTCGGGAAAGGTGCCGTGTGGAGGCTTACCGTGCATGCGCAGGAGCCCGAGGGCCAACGTACGGGGCACCCCGAGGAGGGTCAAGACGCGGCCGGGTAACCGGAATGCAGGTTCCCGCGGGTCGCAGTCTCGCAGAGCCTGGGCAACGCTTCCCGTATCCATCGCGGCTTCGTAATCCCCGAATTCACGCAGGCGGTCACGTGCTTGGCCCAATGGTGCGCATCCAGCTCGTCCTCCACGCTCAGGACGAGCTGATTGTTGACCATGATGTCGAAGGCGCGATCACCGGGCACAATCGCGACGCGGGCGCGCCTCCGGGTGGCCGGCCGGTCGAGGATCTCACCGATGTCCATAGCGTCATTCTAGTCTTCGACAAGCAGCGGAGGCCTTGCGGAACTCTCGCGGATTCCCTCGGGGGCGGTTCGCTCTTCGGCGGGCGCCGGGCGCAGGCGAATGGTGAAGGCCGCTCCCTCGCCGGGCGTCGACTGGAGCGAGACGTTGCCGCCCATGCTCTGGACGAGCTCCTTCACGATGGCCAGGCCCAGGCCGATGCCACCGTCGCGCCGGGCACGGCCGCGGTCGACGCGGTAGAAGCGATCGAAGATGAGGGCCTGCTGTTCGAGCGGGATGCCCGGCCCATTGTCGGCGACGCGGACGGTGACCCACCCGGGCTCGGAGCCGGTTTCGATGCGCACCTCACGCCCTTCGCCCGAGTACTTGATGGCGTTGTCGACGAGGTTGAACACGGAGCGGAACAGCAGGTCGCCGTTCGCGAGCGCTTCGACCGACGGGTCTCCCTGGACCACGATGTCGACGCCACGCGAGGCAGCGAGCGGCTGCAGCTGGCGCGAAACGTCGTGCGCGAGGGCGATGAGCGCCAGGGGTTCGAGCATCGGCTCCTCGCCGCGCTCGTTCGAGGAGAGCAGGAGCAGGTCCTCGCTCAGGCGGGTGAGGCGCTCGGTCTGCGTCTTGATGGTTTCGAGCAGCTCGCGGTACTCGTTTTCGCTGAGCGAGCCTTCCATCTCGGCCACCTCGATGTTCATGCGGATGGCCGCGAGCGGCGTACGAAGCTCGTGCGAGGCGTCCTGCACGAACTGCCGTTGCTGTTCGAAGGAGTGCTCGAGGCGGTCGATCATGGAGTCGAAGGTATCGGCCAGCGCCTTGAGCTCGTCGTTCGGCCCCTCGTGGTGGATGCGGCGATTCAGGTTCGTCGCGCTGATCTCCGAGGCGACCTCGGTGATGTCGCGCACGGGGCGGAGCATCATCCCGGAGAGGACGTAGCCGCCGATGCCCGAGCCAATCGCAAGGCCCACGACCGAAATGAGCGACCAGAGCCGAAGCCTGTCGAGGTTCTCTGAGTAGACCTGGTCCTCGAAGTCACGGAGGGTGATGTTTGGCTGAATGTTGACGGCGTTCCCGGGGCCACTCCGGGTAATCCGCAAATCGAGCTCGCCGGCGTAGGTGTAGGGATGGTCCAAGCGTGCGGCGACGTTGAGCGCCACCACAAACGAGATGCCGAAAACCAGCAGGAGGCTCGAGTACCAGACTGTCAGCCGGAACCGGACCGTCTGCGTTAACGCAGGAGTTCGGAAACTAGAGGACGTATCCCTTCCCCCGGATGGTCTCGATCAGCTGCTCGTCGAAGCCTTCGTTGAGCTTCCGGCGAAGGTTGTTCATGTGCACCTTCACCGTCTGCGTGAACGGGTTCGCGTGCTCGTCCCAGATGTGTTCCAGCAGCTCTTCCTGGGGCACGGCGCGACCTTCGTTACGAGCAAGATAATAGAGGAGCGAGAACTCCTTGGGGGTAAGGTGAATATCGCGGCCCTCGCGCTTTACCCGGTTGGTATTCGGGTCCATTTCGAGGCCACGGGTATTGAGCACGGGCTCGCGCAGGCCGCCTTCGCGGCGCGTAACGGCGCGGATGCGGGCGGCGAGCTCGCTGAAGGCGAACGGCTTCACCAGGTAGTCGTCGGCGCCCTGGTCGAGGCCCTCGATGCGGTCGCGGATGGCGCTACGGGCGGTGAGCATGATGATGCCCCCGCCGAAGCGGTCTTCGCGCAGGCGCCGGCAGACCTCCAGCCCGTCGATGCGCGGGAGGTTCAGGTCGAGGCAGACGACGTCGTAGTTGTTGACGCTCGCCTTTTCCAGGGCTTCGGCGCCGTCGTAGGCGATATCGACGGCGTAGCCGATTTTGATCAGCCCACGTTCGATTGCGCTCGCGATAGGCTCTTCGTCTTCGACGACCAGCACTCTCATGCAGTAACCTCTACCTTCCTTCGATACCGTAACCGGCGCGTTGCGAAATGAAGGTAAAGACGAACGTGAAGGCTCTCACAGTTGAGCAAAAGCTCGCGCGCGATCAAGCGCGAACCGAAAGAGCTGGTGGCTCCACTTCCACCACCTGCTGCTTCACGTGCTGCAGTGTGATGTCGCGGGTGTCGTTCGCCTTCAACTGCCGGATCAGGAATTCGAACTTGGCCTGCAGTTCGTTGCCGAGCGCGGTGCGCAGGTCGACCGGCAGATCCCACGTCTGCTTCTTGAACGGACCCCACGCCTTCTTGCGCGTCTTGTAGAAGAACTGGACGTCGCTTTCGCCCTCTTTCCGCTCGTCGGCAAGCTCCCGGTCGGCGAACTGGCGCATCTCCTGGAGCAGGTCGCCGGGGAAGCTCGGGTGGTCGAGGATCAGGTTCTGGAAGCCCGTCGCGAGGTGGATCTCCGCGGTCTCGACCTCCGGGAAGCGATGGAAGAGCTCGTCGGGCAGGGTGCTCGCGCCGTGCTGGACCGCACCGGCCATGCCGTACTGTTCGCGGCTCACGCGGGAGAGTTCGCGCAGAGTTTCGAAGTCGATCGCGACGGAGGCGATGGTGCCGTCGGGCAGCATGATGCCGCCGTGGCTCGTGCCCGTTTGCACGCTGACCTTCGCCAGGCCTTCAAAGTCCTGGCCGACGAGCGCGCGGAAGCCTTCGACGTACTCAGTAAGCTCCTCGACGGTGCTGTTCTCCTTGCCGACCTCGCCGATTTCGCCGCCAACGGAGATCGTGACGCCTTCGGGCTCCAGTTCGCGCACGAGCTTCGCGAGCCGCGCCGTGAGCTTCGAGTTCGGGGCCTGCTGGTCGGCGACCTTCTCGTAACTCAGGTCCACCAGCGTGGAGGCGTCGATGTCGATGCAGTAGAACTGCGCGGCGACGGCCTTGCGGATGAGGTCCTCGAGCGCCTTCGTCTCGGACTCGGGGTCGGTCGCGAACTTCTTGGCGTTCGCCTGGAAGTGGTCGCCCTGGATGAAGACCGGGCCCTGGTACTCCTCGCGGATGGCGGCAGCGAGCACGACGGCCGCGATTTCCGCCGGTTCCTGGAACGTGTAGCCCATCTCCGACCGGGCCAGCTCGAAGACTGTGGCGCCCGAGTTGGTCGCCTTCATGGCGCGGAAGAGGGCGCGCGACATGTCGTAGGCCATGCCCCGGATGTTCACGGCCGGGACGGTGAAACCGCCCACCTCGCCGCGCCCGCGGGCCTGGTAGAGCCCGTAGATCGACGACGACACCGCACCGAGCTGCGGGGCGGCGGCGTGGATCGCATAGCGGGCGAGTGCCTTTTCGTCATCGCTGCCGAACACGGCCAGCCTGACGATCTCGTCGATGCCCCGGCGGACGAGCTGCGCGTCGCGGAGGACAGGTCGGGAACCGGAAAGGTCGAGCGCTTCGGCGAGGATGCTGTTCATGGCCGCATTCTACCATCCCGGTAAATGCGAACTGCCGGCGCCCGTGGGCGCCGGCAGCAAGAGTTACCAATTTGAGAGTGGTTCAGGCGGCCTGCGCCACCCGGCCAGCATCGCGGGCCGAGTTCCGTCGCTCAAGCATGTAGCCGAAGCCGCGGACGTTGATGATGTAGCTCGGCTCCGCCGGGTCGAATTCGACCTTGCGGCGGATGCGCCGGATGTACACCTTCACGATCTCCTGGGCCTCGCGGTCGGAGTACGTGTAGTCCTGCACGGCACGGAGGATCTCGACGGGGCTGACGACCTTACCGGCGTTCTTCGCGAGGTAGGCGAGGATCTTGAACTCGGTGGGCGTGAGGGGGATGACCTCCTCGTCGCGCACGGCCTGGCAACGGTCGAAGTCCAGCACGAGGTCGCGGACGGTGATGACGCTCGGCGTGTTGTCCTCGACTTCGGCGGGGGCGGCCCGGCGGCGAGCCAGCGCACCAAGCTGCGCGCTGAGCATTTCGATGCCGTCGGTATCGCGAAGGCAGACATCGGCGCCGGCTTCGAGCGCGGCGCTCAGGCCGTTCGAATGCGGGCCGGGGGCGAGGACGAGCAGCGCGCCATTCTTCACGCGGGCAACCGAGCGGATAAGCGAGAGGTCGCTCTCCATTCGGGGATCCACCGCCAGGACGACCAGGTCGGGGTCGAACTGGGCGAGGAGCCGTTCCGTCTCCCGGTCGTGCGGACGCTCCGTAGTGGTGAAGCCGTGACGCGCAAGCGCCGGCAGCACCTCCGCGGAGCGATAGTCGCGCGTATGCGTCACGAACGCCACAGCGTTTCGGAAATCATCAGTTCGCTCAGCCATACAACCCCCCGTGTCCATCGGACTGGTGTCTTTGGGCACCCCACATCCGCCCGCCGTCCACCCGCATTCACCGCATCGGACGACCGTGTCACCTCTATGTTCGGCAGGAATCACGGGCCTAACAGGGGTCCCGAGGGGCGATGTCGCGAAAAGTGTCCGAAGTCTTTCCGTGTCCACCAGTCTGCCCCTCAGCCGGCGGTGGAGTGTCCCGATAACAGAATCGCCCGGCCGCGCGGCCGGGCGATCCCCCCAGGAGTTCCCAGTTTTCTGGCTCAGGCAGCGTCGCGAAGGAGGATCCGTCGCAGGCGCTTCACCGCCTGGGCGTGCAACTGGCTCACGCGCGTCTCGGAGACGGAGAGCACGTTCGCGATGTCCTTCAT
>JBLNCO010000402.1:0-14143 GCA_050260715.1 Hyphomicrobiales bacterium
CTGCTCGCGCTGCCGCTCCAGGCCTGCGGCGGCGACGACGACGACGATGGCCCCGGCAGCGGCGCCACGCCCCCGGCCGGCTGGAAAACCTTCGACGAGGAACACTACTCCGGCATCGTCCGCGACGAGTGGAACGTGACCTACATCGATTTCGAAGATGCCGCGCAGGGCGTCGAGCAGGCAGACCTTCCCGAGGGGCTGAAGGAGACCATCCGCCAGGCAGGCGCCTCCGGGCAGTACGACAACGTGCTGTTCATCGTCCTCGAACAGGACGGCGACTTCGCTTCCAATATCAACATCCTCCCCTGCGGCGATAGCTCGAACACGCCCGGCGACGCCGAGGACGCGATCGACGCGTTCGAAGCGGTCGGCGTCGACGCAACGAAGGCGGGCGAGGCGGAGGTGCTGGGGAAGACGGTGACCGTCGTGAAGCCCGAAATCGTGCCCGACGTCGATACGTTCCAGGTCGTCGGCCACAAGGGCTCGTGCTACAGCGTCATCACCCTGACCGCCGATGACTCGGTCGCGGACCCGCTGGAAGACTTCCGGACCTTCCTCGCGCAGCTCGACATCGAGCCCGACTGACCGGGCGTACAATCGGGCCATGGCGTCCTTTTCCGGCCTTGGCACCGGCGACGACTGGCCCGCCGCGCTGGACCAGGCGCTCGCCGGGGCAAGCGGCGGCCCGCCCGACCTCGCGCTCCTCTTCGCGAGCTGGCACTACCGGGCGCACTACCCGGAGCTGCTCGCTGCGCTCCACGAACGGCTCGGCCCGAAGGTCCTCCTCGGCTGCTCGGGGCAGGCCATCATCGGGACGGAGGCCGAGGTCGAATCGGCGCCCGCGCTCAGCCTGATGGCGCTCGAACTCCCCGGCGCCGACCTCCGGGTAACCCGCCTCGAACACGGCGACCTCGAAGCTCTGCGTACCACCGACTCCTGGCGCCGGCGTCTCGGGCCGCCGGGCAGCGCGAACGCCTTCCTCGTCTTCGCCGACCCCTTCACCTTCGACACCGAGGCGCTGGTCGGCGTGCTGGGCGAGGCGTACCCGGGCATCTCGGTCGTCGGCGGGATGGCCTCGGCCTCGCCGCCGGCGCGCGCCACCGAGCTCTTCCACGACACCGAAGTGCTGTACTCGGGCGCGACGCTCCTCTCCGTGGGAGGCGCCTGGACGCTCGAAGCGATCGTCTCGCAGGGCGCCGAACCCATCGGCCAGGCGTGGACCGTCACCGGCGCCGAGGGCAACATCGTGCGCGGGCTGGGCGGGCGGCCGCCGCTCGAAGTGCTCGTCGAAACCATGCGCCAGCTGCCGCCCGAGATGCAGCATCGCGCCGCCCGCAACCTGCTGGTCGGGCTCGCCATGAACGAGTACCGCCACGAGTTCCATCGCGGCGACTTCCTCATCCGCAACCTGCTGGGCGTCGACCAGGAGTCGGGCGCGATCGTCATCGGGGCGTTCCCGCGCGTCGGCCAGACGCTGCAGTTCCAGGTGCGCGATGCCGGGGCCGCCCACGCCGACCTCGAGACGATGCTCGGCGAAGCGCGGGGCGAGCTCGCGGACGCCGGCCCTGCAGGCGCGCTGCTCTGTTCGTGCAACGGCCGGGGCGCAGGGCTCTTCGGGCAGGCCCACCACGATGCGCAGGCGGTCGCGCGCCAGTTCGGGCCGCTTCCGGTCGCCGGCTTCTTCTGCAACGGCGAAGTAGGGCCCGTCGGGGAGCGAAGTTATGTCCACGGCTTCACGGCGAGCATCGGGTTCTTCGTACCGGCAGGTCCCGGCACGCCCTGAAGCGCGCGACAGCCCCGGCTTGGGCGTTCGCGGCGCCGGCGAAACGCTGAACACATGGAATCCATGCGCTGTGGAGCACCAACCGCCCGGGGCACGGCCTGCCGCTGGCCCGCGAACGAGTGCCAGTTCGAACATCACCGCCGCTGGCGCCAGCAGCACGGGCGGTCCTCCGCAACCGAACCCGAACCGTCGCCCGCCGAACCGGGTGCCTCGAAGGCGGCGCTCGATGGCCTGCCGCCGGAAATCATCGCCGGGCGGGACCTCGCCGGGCTCGGATGGTGGGTGGTGCGCGCAATGGCCGAGGGATCGCTGGAGGAGCGGACCGCCAGCGTGCTCGCGAGCCTCATGCGCGTGCTGGCCGCGGTGGGCGGCGGCGAGGCCGCCGGCGAGGACGTGCTGCGCGAAGTGGTCCTCCGAGGCCTCGTGATGCACGGAGTCCCGCCGCGCACGGAAGACGAATGGGAGCTCGCTCGCGCCATCTTCGATGACGGCGCGCTCGCCGAGATTCGCCGCTGGGCGCCGCTAGTTGAAGCTGACGGCGACGACGACCTTCAGCCATTCCGCCTCGGGGAAGGCCGTGCTGTAGAGGTTGAGATGCCCCTGCTCATCGAGGACGAGGACGCTGTTTGAGCCGATGTCGGCAAGCGGATGGCGGGTATAGCCGATCTTCGTCAGGTTCGCCTGGAGCCCCTGGACGGTGACCACCCCGCCAGTAACGCCAACCTGGTCCGCGAGCGTCTGCAGGCTCACGCCGGTCTTCTTGCCGCCGGCGTCGATTTCGATGGTTGGCAGCCTGCGAAACTCCGCGACCGTCGGCTGGTAGGTCTTGTCCCCGCCGACCACGGTGATCGCGACACCGTCGTCCAGGACGGGCGTCGGCATGGGCAGGCCCTGATCGACCGTCGGTTGGCCCTGGCTATCGTACGCGCCGATGGGCGTTTCGGTGGGAGTGCCCTCGGCCGCCGGCTGGTCATCCTTTTCGTCGTCGTCGCCACCTCCGCCGCAGGCACCGAGCAGAAGCACGGCGGCGAGGGGCAGGGCGAGAAACCAGCGTCGGGACATGGGACCTCCAGGGAGTTGTTCCGAGGCTAGGGCGAGCCATCGGGCTGCGGCAACGCAGGGTAAATCGGCGGTTTACGGCTCCGGCGTGTCGGCGGTGGCCGGCTGCGTTTCGGCCGGCGAAGGCGAGGCGCTGGCCGTCTCCGTGGGCGGCTCGGTCGCGGTCGCCGTGGGCTCAGGCGTCCCCGTCTCGGTGGGCACCGGCGTTTCGGTGGGCGGGACGGGCGTCTCGGTCGCGGGCGTCGCCGTAGCGGTCGCGGTCTCCGCCGGCGTTGCGCTCGGCGAAGGCAGCGGGCTCACCGCCGAGCCGACGCCGGCCGCAACGGCGCTATTCACCGTATCGAGGGTCGTTTCCACCTGCGGCGAAAGGGCCGCCTTCTTCTCGCGCACATCGCCGAGGAGGGCGGCGCTCGTTGCGCCGATCGTCTTCAGGCGCGCCTTCTGCACTTCGTCCAGGTTGTGCTGGCGGGCGAGCTCGGCGAGCTGGTCGGCTTCGCGTTGCAGCCGCTCGATGTCATCTTCGGAGACGTCGCCCTTCTCGAGCTGCTTCTGGAGCTCGTAGACGCGCGCTTCGGTCTGGTGCAGCTGGACGTCGACGCGCTGGTCGCCGCTCGAGAGTGTGTACTGCAGGCGCTCCTGGGCGAGCTTGAACGAGTAGTTCCAGTCGCCGGGGACCGCGCTGCCCGCGGTCACGAAGCCGAGCGTGAGAATGCCGAGGCCCGCCGCGGCCCCGACCACGGCGAGCCCGGCAACTCCAGCCCGGAGCGCAGCGAACGGCCCACTGGCGGGCGCGGGCACGTACGCGGGCGGAACAGGGGTTTCGGGCGAAGCTTCGCGCGCGGCGGCTGCGCCGGCGGCAAGGAACTTCGCCTTCAGCGATGCCTCGAAGTAGTAGCTCGGCGTCTCTTCGGCCACAGCGCGCGAAACGGCGGCCGATGTGCGGAGCAGCGGCTCGAGCCACTCGGCGTCATCCGGGAAGAGGTCGAGCACGAAGCCGAGCTCGAGGCCGTCGTCGACCAGCGCCCGTGCTTCGGCGAAGACTTCGGCCTGTCGCCCGGGGCGGGGGCGGAAAAGGCGAATCACTGGCGTTTCACCATCTGTTGGAGCCTGGCAACGGCCTTGTGCTGCAGAACCTTCACGTTGTTCTCGGTCTTGTTCAGCGCTTTCGCGGTTTCGGCGACGGTAAGCCCGGCGCCGAACCGGAGTGCGATGACCTGGCGCTGTGCTTCCGGGAGCTGTTCGGCCGCCTCGCGGATCACAGCGACGGTGAGCTCCGTTTCGACCCGGAGCAGTTCGTCCTCGCTGTTATCGCGGATGGTTTCGTTCAGCTGGGTGACGTTCCCGCGGACTTTCTGCTTGCGCACGTGCGAAACGACTTCGTTGCGTGCGATGCGGAAGATCCAGGCCCCAAAGGGGAGGCCTCGCCACGAGAATCCGCCGATGTTATCGATGACCCGGAGGAAGATCTCCTCGGTCACATCTTCGGCGTCTTCGCCTGGGCCGAGCCGGGTGACGCAGTAGCGGTAGACCTTCGGAAAGTAGTGCTCATAGAGTTCGGCGAGGGCGGCCTGGCTGCCGCGCTTCGCGGCCTCCACAACGGCCTGTTCATCGAACTCCGGTACTAGCTCGTCTACCGACGGCTTCGCCAAACCAGCCCCCTGGGCCGCGCCGGAATGCTGAGCCCCGACCGTCCTCCTTTCGAGGATAGGCAGCACTGTGCCTTGGTACTAGCTACAACGCGACAGGATTGCAAAGGTTAACCGGAGGGCGCTGGCGTTGCATCCGCGTAACGGGAACATCGCCATCCAGCCGCAAGTCCGGTCGAACCCGCCCGGGCCTTCCCGCAGGCCCTCGCGCTGCCGTGGTGTGACAAGACGGGCCACGGGTCGCCATGCTTGTCTCATGGAACGCATCGCCGTCCGGACATTGCAGGAAGAGGACGCTGCCGCGGCGCGGGCGCTTCTCGCTCGCGCCAGACCCTGCGGCTGGGAGCCGTCGGCCGACCCGTGGCTGCTCGCCCAGACGGGGAGCCGATTCCTCGTGGCGGTCGCCGGCGAACGGCTCGCCGGGCTTGTGCGCTGGTGGGACGACGAGGGCATCGCCTGGCTCGACACGCTCGCGTCGGGCGTGCCCGGTGCGGGCCGCGAGCTCGTGCGCGCGGTGGGCCGGGCGGCACAGGACGCCGGGCTACGGCTGGTGCGCCTGCGCGCCCCGGAGGACGGCCCCCTGCCCGACTACTTCGGCCGCCTGGGTTACCGGCCCATCGGCCGCGAGCGCGCGGACGACGGTGTGCCCCTGCTGCTCATGGAGCGCCGCCTCCCGCTGCTCACGGTCCGCGAACAGCGCCCGCACCGACGCGGCCGCCATCGGCGCGCTCACCGGCGAGGACCCGTGGGTGTTCGAACAGGGCGCGCGGCCCGGCTGGTTCGTCGCCGCGGACGGTGACAGCGTGGTCGGCGTCATCGGCATGCGCGACGCGGGGGGCGGCGTCGCGGAACTCCGCGAGCCGGTGTTGCTCGACCAGTACCGCGGCCGCGGGCTTGAGCTCTGGATGATCGAGCGGGTGGCGCTCTACGCCGGGACGAACGGGTACCACACCGGCCGCATCCCCGCTTCGGGCGAGCTCTCCCGCCTGCAGCGAGATCTGGAGGATCGCCGCTGGTTCCGCGAGGGGGCCGAGTTCGTCCGGCACTTCGCGGGCGGCGGCGAGCGCCCGGCAGCCGAGGAGTGGGACTGAGCCCCGCAGCCACCGCTCGGGGGGTACAATACCCCTCACCCTTTTCCCGGAGCCTCCCAATGACCGAACTCGGACGCCTGCTGACGGCAATGGTCACTCCCTACACCCCGGACGGCGAGGTCGATTACGCCCACGCCCGGCGGCTGGCCGCACACATCGTGCGCGCGGGCTGCGACGGCATCGTCGTGACCGGCACGACCGGCGAGGCGCCGCTCCTCAACGACGACGAGTCGGCGCGGCTCTGGGAGGAGATCAAGCAGGAGCTCGGCAGCGATGCAACCGTCATCGCGGGCGCCGGTTCGAACAACACGCACCACACCATCGAGCTCACGAAGCGCGCCGAGCAGGCCGGCGCCGACGGCGTGCTGATCGTTGCCCCGTACTACCTGAAGCCGCCCCAGGAGGGCCTCTACCAGCACTTCCGGGCGGTCGCCGAAAGCACCTCGCTGCCGGTCATCCTCTACAACGTGCCCGGCCGCACGGGCGTGAACCTGACCGTCGAGACCATCCTTCGCTGCGCCGAAATCCCGAACATCGTAGGCGACAAGGAAGCGAACGGCGACCTCGCCCACAGCGCGCGGCTCATCGAGCAGGCGCCCGAGGGGTTCAAGGTCTGGAGCGGCAACGACAACGACAACTTCCCGCTCTACTGCCTCGGCGCCTGGGGCGCGATCAGCGTCACCTCGCACATTGTCGCGGGCGACCAGCGGCGCATGCTGAACCACATCCTCGCGGGCGAAGTGCGCGAAGCGGCCGCCATCCATCGCCGCCTGGTCCCGCTGACCGATGCCTGCTTCGCGAACGGCAACCCGAGCACCATCCGCTACATCCTCCGCCAGCTCGGCTTCGAAATCGGCGCTCCGCGGCTGCCCGTGGTCGAACCCGACCCCGCGCTCGGCGAAAAGGTGATGGCCGAGGTTCGCAAGCACCGGCTCGACGTCCCGGTGAGCGCCTGAACGAAGCCATCGACGCGAGCGGCGACCGGGAAGGCGTCTGGCACGGGACCGCCCGTGTGAGAGCTTCCTGACCGTGTTCGCGCTGATGGGCGGCCTGCTCGCGGTCGTCCTCGCGACGGTGCTCCTGATGGACCGCTGAGCGCCAGCCGCCGCCGCTTCATCGTTCGCGCGGCGCCCGTACAATGCCCACGATGGCGGCGCCGTTTCTCAAGTGGGCCGGCGGCAAGGCGAAGCTGGCGCCGGAAGTCCTGTCGCGCGCGCCGGAACGCTTCGGGCGGTACTTCGAACCCTTCCTTGGCGGCGGCGCCGTGTACTTCGCGCTCGCCGAGGTACGGCCGCTCGCGGCGCCGGTCCTCAACGACGCCAACCCCGACCTCATCGCCTGCTACCGGGCCCTGCGCGACTCCCCGGACGCCGTGATCGAACGCCTGCGTCCGCTCGCGCGCGGCTACCTCGAAGCAAAGGGCGAGGCGCGGGCGGCGTTCTACTACCGCGTCCGCGCCGATGCGCCCGGGTGCGAGGTGTGCGCTGCCGCCCGCCTCATCTTCCTGAACCGCACCTGCTACAACGGGCTCTACCGCGTGAATGCGAGCGGCCGGTTCAACGTGCCCCATGGCCGCTACCGCAACCCGCGCATCCTCGATGAGCCCCGCCTCCGCGCCGCCGCCGAAGCGCTCCGCGGGGCGGAACTCTGCCAGCTCGACTTCGAGGCGGCCTGCGCCAACGCCCGCGCCGGCGATTTCGTCTACTTCGATCCGCCCTACCAGCCGCTTTCGCGAACGGCGCGCTTCACCGCCTACACCAGCGCTGACTTCGGCCCCGCCGACCAGGAGCGCCTGCGCGACCTCTTCGAGTCGCTCGCCCGGCGGGGCGTCGCCTGCCTCCTTTCGAACTCGGACCACGAGGCGATCCGCGGTCTGTACGGTGGACGCGGTTACACGTTCGACACCGTCCAGATGTCACGCGCGATCAACTCGGTGGGCACGGGTCGGGCCCCGATCGCCGAGCTCCTGGTGAGCAACATGGCCCGGCCCGAGGTGCGCGAAGCCTTCGCGGCCACGCCGGCCAGCTTCGCCGCGGCCCGGTAGTCACCGTTTCTCCCCGCCAGCCACCGTTTGCGCCGCGTTCGGTGAACGGCGCGCGGCGGCGGCCTGTTCTATCGCCCATCCGTCACGGAGCCGTCTCCGCAGCAACCGGTTGCACCCCAACTGACCGCCGAACTTCCCACTGCAGCACCCGCCAAGCGGTGCGAACGGGGTTGGACGGTACATGGTTGGGTTCGAACAGGTCAGGATTCGTGCCCTCGCGGATGCGGCGAGAGAGTGGCGGGGGACGCGCTTTCTCCCCCTCTACGCGGCGGGGATTGTCGCCGGTGTCGCGGTCGGCATCGGGCTCACGCACGTCGGGGGCTCGCCGGCCACCGAAGATTTCGTTCCCGCGCATTTAAACGTGCCGCTGGTCTCGGCGCCGCCCGCGGAGATCCCGCAGATCCCGGTCGACCCCTGGGCCATCGCGTCGGACGCGCCGGCGCCGCCGGAGGAGCTGCCCGTCGCGTTCCTCTCGACGTTCGCCATGCCGCCGGTCGAAGTACCGCCGCCCGCCGTCGCTGCGCCTGCACCGGCGCAGCCTCAGACATCCGCGCCGGCCAACAGCGCCCCGGCCCAGGCGCCGGCCAGTGCTCCCGAGTCCCGGCCAATCGAGACGCCGCCGCCACCGCCTGCGCCGCAGCCGGCGAACGACTTCTACATCCCGTCGGTGGTGGGCGGGAACCCGGAGGCCGAAGCGCGGTTGCTGGCCGGCATCAACGCCCAGCGCGCCGCCAACGGGCTGCCGGCCTACACGCTCGATGCGGGGCTCACGAACATCGCCCGCATCCGCTCGCAGCAGATGGTGGACCAGGGCTACTTCGGGCATACCGACCCGTACGGCCACCACATGTACTGGGAGCTGCTGAACTACTTCGGCTACTCGTACGCCTGGGCAGGCGAGAACCTGGCGATGAACAACTACGGCATGGACCAGTCGCCGGAGCGCGCCCTCGATGCGCTCATGAACAGCCCGACGCACCGGGCGAACATCCTCGCCAGCGACTTCTACCGCATCGGCATCGGCGAAGTGACCGCGAGCGACGGCCGCCACTTCTACACGATGATCTTCCTCGGCTGATCCGCGGGCCCGGCCTGCACCGGAGACCGCGCCACGCAAGCAGGCCCGGGGTGTCGCCCCGGGCCTTGCCGTGTCTCGAACGAACGAGCGCGCTCGCCTAGCGCGGCGGCTCCTGTGGAGCGAGGAAGTCGTCGTCATCGCCGCTGTGGTTGCGGCTCATCGCGTAGCCCACGCCGCCGCCGATCGCCGCGATGCCGCCGAGCACGAGCACGACCACGGCCCAGATCGGGAACCCGCCGCCGCTATCGCCGCCGGAGCCATCGCCCCCGTCGACCTGCTGGCTGGCCACGCCGCCCTTGAGGGTCGGCATGGGCGAGCCCGCACCGGGCGAGCCGCCGGGAATGGTGCCCGGCGTCTCATCCGGGCCGGGAGGCACGGGCGTGGTGTTGGAGCCCGCCGCCGCGCTCGTCTTGCCGGGGGTTGGCGTGGAGGTCGGGATAGGCGCGGGTGTGGCATCGCCGAAGGTCACGTCGAGCCGCACAGCGCCGGCCTTCCACTGGGCCGTCTGCGCAGCCATGCGATCGCCGAACTTCAGGGTGATCTCCTTGCCTTCAGCGCCGCAGCCGGGGATCTGGCCCTCCGAAACTACATCGACCGCGTAGAGCGCGACGCGCTGTTCGCCTTCGCCGATGGCCCACGTGGTGCCCCGGCCGCACTCCTGCCCATCGATGTAGCCGATGACCTCGAGATCCGCCGGGATGGGGCCTTCGCTATCTGCAACCGAGCCGAGGACGGTCGATGGCGGTCCGAAGACCTGGGCATGCGCAGCGGGCAAGAGGAGCGCTACGGCGAGGAGCGCGGGCGCCAGGAAGGCGACGCCCGCGCGGAGGAATGTTGCCATGAAGCATCCACTCTGTTGGATTGACGGCCAGCAGCGAGGGTATCGCGCCCGCGGTTAGCGGGTCATGCGCAGCGTAAATGGCTGCTTAACTTCCACCCAATAGACTTCTCCCGCTTCGAAGCTCTGGAGCGAGTTCAGGTATTGCGGCGCGCCCGCGATGAACCGCTGCCAGCTCTTGCTGGCCGCATCCCACCGGTAGATCGACGCGACCTTATCCGCGTCCTGTCCGAGCACGTTGTTCACCGCCGCCGAAGCCGGGGCCGTCACCAGGTTCCAGCCTTCCACCAGCGGCTGCGACGTCTGCTCGCCGAACGGGATGGTCATGTCGAGCACGATCTCGCCCTCGGTGTCGAGCGGCAGCGTGGCCGGCAGCGGCGGGTTCGACTGCTCGCCGTCACACGTCATGGCGCTCACTTCGAAGTCGTTCCACACGAGCCGCGCCCCGTCGATGGGGTCGAACGTGGGGGATTTCGTCGTGATCCACGGCGCAAGGTCGGAGTTGAGCGAGAAGGTCGCACTCTGGCCCGGCTCCAGGTACCCCTCGAGCCCCAGGTGCTCCTCCGGCGGGAACGTGTTGGAGGGGATGCGGACCCCAAAGCCCGCCAGCGACACCGGGTTGCTCCCGTTGTTCGTCACGGTCACGAAGCCGGAGGTCCGGTCGCAGACGAGGTTCGTGATGTCCACATCGCCCGGGATCGGCACCGGAGGCGCCGGGATGGTCACGAGGACATTCGTGGCGCTCAGCAGGCTGTTGCTGATCCGGATCCACGCCTGGCACTCGTCGTCGGCGAGAGTCGGCCGGACCAGCGTGTCGTTCATCGGGTCGCCCGCGTCGTCCGTCGTGTCGAAGGTCGTCGCGGTGGCCGCGCGCTTGTCGGCGCGAACGGTCGCCGGGCGGTCCTGCGCATCGAGGATGATCCCGCCGCCGGAGTCGATTTCGAAGCGGACGGTGTTGCCCAGCACGTTGTGCAGGCTATCGGCGTCGCAGAATCCGTCGCGGTCCTTCAGATGGACCACCAGGTACTTGATGCCCGGGTCGGCGGTATCCACCACGCTGAGCCGCTTGTACCCCTGCCAGGTGAACGTCGTGGCGACCTCGTTCGAAGCCACCGGGGGCCACTTGCCCTTCTGGAGCGCGACGTTGCTGATGCGGTCCGGGTAGTCGGCGACCGCGTAGTAGCGCGCGCCACCCACGACATCGTCCGGTTCGCAGTACGGGTTGCCGGTCAGGACGTTCTTGTCGCAGCCCTCGAAGCGGAGGTTGAAGTCGCCGTAGATGCCCGTATTGGCGAACCCGTTACGCGTGATTTCGCTGATGATGCGCGGGTGCTCCTCGGTGCCGAGGGCGCTCGGCTGGCCCGTCTGCGGGTTGACGTTGAAGTCCTGTTCGCCGCCGCTCCCGTCGAGCACGAAGAAGCCACTGGCGCCGCGGTTCTCGCCCGTCTGGAAGCTGTTCACGATGCCTTCGTTCTGCATCAGGAACGTGACGCGCGTCTCGGGGATGGGGGCCGAGGTAGGCCACGAAGGCCGCTCGCCCCGCAGGATCGGCCAGTCATCCGGCAGCACCCAGCGGTCGGCCGGCAGCACACGGCCATCGGGCTTCACCTCCTCCGGGCGCCCGGAGGGGTTCGTGCCCGGGAACCAGACGCGCACGTCCGCGGTCATCGACCCGTGCTCCGAAACCGTGAGCTGGCTGTCGGCATTGACCGTCACGTCTTCGAGCGCGACGAAGAAGATGGGGAAGTGGATCTTGTTGAAGTCGCTCGAAAAGTCGCCGTCGAGGTCGGTGAAGGTGGCGATGATGTCGACCTCGCCCGGGTCCTCGCTTTCGTAGCCGACGGTGGCCGAGCAATCGTCCTCGTCGAAGTCGACGACCGCCGAATCGGCGCCGTTGACGATGCCCCGCCCGACGAACGTGCCCTTCTGTGTCTTCGACCGCGTGAAGGTGGCGACCATGTTATCGCAGTCCG
This sequence comes from Hyphomicrobiales bacterium, assembly GCA_050260715.1. Classification (GTDB taxonomy): domain Bacteria; phylum Chloroflexota; class Dehalococcoidia; order Tepidiformales; family Tepidiformaceae; genus JALOAP01. The sequence goes on from JBLNCO010000402.1 coordinate 11,513, forward strand.
AGCCGGCGAAGCCGTAGACGATCGTCACGGTCTGGCCGACGTACGCGACCTGCGGCGAGGACTCCGGCGGGAAGAACTGGCCATCGTCGCCGCCCACCTTGATGGTCACCGTCTCCTGCGGGATGCCGGTCGATGAGCCGTCGGCGTAGAAGGTGTCGATGCGAACGACAAGCGTGTCGCCGGGCACACAGCCCGTATCGACGCTATCGGGCGAGATGTCGACCGTGAACGGGAAGTGGCCGGCCACGCTCACCGTGTCGATGACCTGCGTGCCGTCGGCCAGGCCGTCGCCTTCGAAGTGGCCGCACTTGCCATCGATCACCAGGTGCAGACTGATCCCGTCGAGGAGCTCGAAGTCCTCACCATCCTCGTCGATCGTGCCCAGCACCCATTCGTTCAGGGCGAGGCTGCCGAAGAACCCGCCGCTCCCGGCGTTGAAGCCGACCGGAAGCGCGACCTCCTTGTTCGTGACGTCGCCCACGTCGGGGCTATCGCCGGTGGAGATGACCGTCGTGCGGGCGAGGAACCAGTCCTTCACCAGCAGGTCGCCGAGGTCCTGCTGGCCCGTGTCCGCGTCGGGATAGCCGTTGTTGTCGTCGTCGGTGTCCCACGAGGCGCGAACGTTCGCCGCGGTCCCGAAGTAGGGGTTCGCGTTGAAGTCCACGTAGGCCGTGACGATGTCCGTGCCCGGCGCCGTCCTCGACCAGCTGAAGCAGAGCGTCCCATCGGGGATGCCGTTCGTTGGGTCGCTGTCGTGGAACGGCGTCACCGCAACATCGACGCCGGTCACGCTGTCGAGGGTGTCGCCGGCGGTGCTCGACATCACGCAGACCGTGTGGACCGCGCGCACCGCGTTCGGCGTGGCCCGGGCCGACTCGATCAGGTGCCCGGAGTCGAGCGCGTGCCGGATCTCCGGCTCGGCCGGCGTGAAGATGTCGACATCGGCGGCAAGGCTGTTTTCGGTCTGGGCCGAATCGTCGTCAGTTATGCCCGCGTCGTAGATGGCCACGAACGAGAAGTCGACGCTGATGCCGTTTACCGGCGCGGCTGCCGTGAGGCTGATGCACCATTCCCGGCGCGGCAGCGGGTTGTCCGGATCATCGGGGTTCACCGACGTGAAGTCGGTCGTGTTGACGAAGGGCTGGCCGAGGAGGCTCACGCCGCCCGAGTTCACCACCCAGTCGCCGGCCTGCACCTGGTCGTTCGTGTTCGGGGGCGCATCGGCGGAGTTCGAGGTCTCACCCGTGAGGAACGCGGGATCCCAGCCCTCCGTGCAGATGAGCGCGCGCCCGCCGACCGGGCCATCGAACCCGACGAGCCGCACTTCGGCCACGGCGATCGGGTCCGACGTGGCAACGAACGCCGTGTTCGTGCTCGTGTCGAGGTAGTGCCAGTTGATGATGATTGGCGGGTTGGGCTCGAAGGGGTCGCCCGGCAGCGCTGTGCCCGCAGGCCGCGGGAGCGCCCGGATGGACAAGCAGTACACGTCGTCCGTCGTGGTCGCCGAGCCGTTGTCGAAGTAGACCGAATCCTCGATGACCGCCGGGACGAACGGGGCGCCGCCGTAGGTGGTGGCTGCGATCTCGAAGCCGTTGTTCGCGCCAAGGGCGACGTGGCCCTCTTCGCGGACCTGCAGGCAGTAGCCGTGCAGGCCCTGCGAGACACGCGGTTCGAGGAAGGTATGCGAAATATCGCCGACGTAGAGCTTCGGGGGATTGGGCGCTTCGAACGTTTCGCCGCCCTGCGCGATAGCCGGTGCTGGGGTGCGAAGCTGCTGGCCGCCGATCACAGCGGCGAACAACAGGATGAGTCCGAATACGGCCAGGCGCCGGCGGTGTATGACCATAAAGTCCCCCAAAGGACCTCTGGACGCACCCCGCCAAGCGTGCGGAAGTCAGTAGCTCGCGCTTCGGGCGCACAGCCATTCGGCGTCTCGACCCACCAAATGGCTGGAAGCTTTAGCAGTTATGGCCGAAATAGACCACTTGCGTCAAGCATGTCTGGTAGTTGATAGAACGCCCCGGAAGCACAAACAGTTAACCCGGGTGCGGTGACGAAGCGCACCCGGGTCGACTGGAGAGGCAGGCTCGGTCGAAGGGTTAGCGGCGGGACGCCGGCAGGCGTACCGCGCGGATGGCGATGGGCAACGCGAACAGCGCGACGGCGACCGCCGCGAGCAGGTTCGTGTCGCCGTGTCCAGGCTGCGAAGCGGCCACGGCGGAGCCGGTACCGGTCGCGGGCGGCTGCGGCGCCGCATCGCCTGCGGTCCGTTCGCCGCGAACTTCGTTGACGTGGCCGTCGGGCTCGATGGTGTCGATGGGCGCGTTGACCGCGAGGTCCTTGGGAGCGCCGAGGCAGAGCGCGATGTGGAAAGCGGCGCTGCCGTTCGCCACCGCCTGCTCCAGCGAATCAACGGCGAAGAACGCGGAGCCAGCGCAGGTGAGGGCGGTATCGTGGCCCGCCACCATCCGGACCGTGTACTGCCCGGCCGGCAGCGGGCGGGTCTCCGCCGTGGCGGTGAGCGAATCGCCGGTGCTGAGCTCGAGCGTCTCGACCGCCTGGCCGGCCGCGTCGGCCACTTCGAATCGCCAGAGCCGCACGGCCGCGGGCTGGGGCGCATCGAGCGTGACC
>JBLNCO010000403.1:0-8684 GCA_050260715.1 Hyphomicrobiales bacterium
GTATCGCAACGACCTCGCCCAATTCCAGAAATTCGTCGGAGAAGACCCGGGCCGCCGCAACCAGTGGCAGGTGATCGACGGGGACCGCGTCGTCGGTTTCGTGGAAGACCTGAAGGCCCGCCAGTACAAGGACGCCACCATCGCCCGCAAGATCGCGGCCGTGAAGTCGTTCTTCGGGTACCTTGCCGCCGAGGGAGTGGTCGACCAGGACCCCACCGAGCAGCTCAAGTCGCCCCAGGTGGGCAAGCAGCTGCCGCGGGCGCTGACCCCGCGCGAAGTCGATGAACTGCTCGAACAGCCGGCGCGCCGAAACACCCCCGAGGCGCGGCGCGACAAGGCGATGCTCGAACTGCTCTACGCCACCGGCCTGCGCGTGACCGAGCTCGTATCGCTGGACGTCGCGGATGTGTCGCTCGAAAGCGACCCGGTGACCGTGCGCTGCGTTGGCAAGGGCGAGCGCGAGCGGATTCTGCCGCTCCACCAGCGGCCGGTCGATGAGCTCCGCCAGTACATCTTCCACGTGCGGCCCCGTCTCGTGAGGAACCGGCGCGAGGCGGCGCTGTTCGTGAACCGGCGCGGCGAGCGGCTCACGCGCCAGGGATTCTGGCTCATCCTGAAGAACTACGCGAAAGAGGCGAACCTGGACAAGGCGATCACGCCGCACACGCTTCGCCACACGTACGCGACGCATATGCTCTCCGGCGGCATGCCGCTCCGGAACGTCCAGGACGCGTTGGGCCACGCCTCGATTTCGACCACGCAGATCTACACGCAACTCACCGACAACCAGAAACGCGAGCAGTACGACAAGGCGCATCCGCGCGCCTAGCGCGAAAAGCGTCGCTTGCATCGCATCTCCGGCCCGGGCCAGCTCGCCCGGGCCGGTGCGTTTCGTGAAGGTGGTCTATGCGTGTTGTCTATATAGAGGGATGGGAACCGGCGTTTCGGACACCGTCTGTGGGACGGCGCGACACCGCGGGCGCGAGACGTTAGGCTGCCGGGGATGGCGGGGCCGCAAGAACTGATCGACGCGCTGACCGGGTTCGGGGCGGCCGAGCGGCTCCGGGCGATGGACGACGCCGGCGAACTGACCACGCTCATCCCGGAACTCGAATCGGGACGCGGGTTCGTCCAGCCGGAGCGCCACTACTACACGGTGCTCGACCACAACATCGCAGCCGTGGCCGCGCTCGAATCGGCGATTGGCGACGGCGCCGACGGCCAGGAGCTCCGGGCATCGCTCGCGTGGATCGACCTCGACCCCTCGCTCGACCGGGAGATCGAAGGGCTGCCGCTGGTCACCGTGCTGCGCCTGGCGGCGCTCGTGCACGATGTGGCGAAGCCGGCGACGGCGACGCTCGTTGATGGACAGCTCCGGTTCCCGCGGCATGGCCCGCGCGGCGCGGAGATGATGCGCGAGCGGCTGCCGCAACTCGGGTTCGGCCCGGAGGTGACGGACTTCGTGGCGCGGATGCTCCGCTACCACCTTCGGCCGGGCGAGCTCATCCGCAACCGGCCGATCACCGACCGCGCCGTGCGGCGGTTCGCGACCGACCTCGACGGGCACGTGCTTCCGCTGATGCTGCTGAACCTGGCCGACGGCATGGCGACGCGCGGACCCGGCTACACCCGCGAGAACTTCCGCATCCATTGCGGCCTGGTGAACTACGTGGTGGCCCACGCGTGGAGCGTGTTCGAGCAGCCGGAAGCGCCGCTGATCACGGGCGAAGACCTTATCCGGGACTTTGACCTGGAAAGTGGACGATTGTTGGGGGCCGTCCTAACATCGGTGCGTCGGGCCCAGGAAGCGGGCACCGTGTCGAACCGGGAAGAGGCGATGGTGCTGGCTCGCGAAACCCTCGCCAGCATGCGCAACGGAGACACTCCCGTACGCTGAAGCCCGGCAGGAGTCTTCCCCATGGCCGTCATGTGGAGCGTCATCTTTTACACCGTGCTTGCGGTGGCGGCGTTCTACTTCATCCTCCTGCAGCCCGTGCTGAAGAATCAGAAGGAACAGCGCAAAGCCGTCCAGGCGCTGCAGATTGGCGACGAAGTGGTCACGACCGGCGGACTCATCGGCGAGGTGAAGGACATCATCCAGCCTGCCGAAGGGCCAACCGAGATCATCCTCGAAATTGCACCCGGGATCCGCGTCCGCGCCGTCACGGAGGCGATCTCGCGGCGGCTGACGACCCTTGAAACCGAACCAGAACCCGGCGAATCGGCGAACCAGGAGGTCTCCCAGCCGAGTGCGTAGCCCAACCACCCTCCTCCTCTTCGCCTTCGTCGTCGTCCTGACGGCGTTTTCCGTCATTGCTGTTTGGCCCAGCGAACCGGAACGATACCTCCCCGGCGATTTCTGGCCGTCGGGCCGCGGGATCAAGATCGGCGGGTGGGAGCGCGAGACCATGCGTCTCGGGCTCGACCTGCGCGGCGGCACCCTGCTCGTCGTCGAGGCGGACCCGCCCGACGACTACCAGGGCAACATCGAAGACGCGATGGACACCGCCAAGGAAGTCATCGAGAAGCGCGTCAACGCGTTCGGGACGAGCGAGGCGATCATCAGCAAGGCAGGGAGCAACCGGCTGCAGGTCGAGATTCCGGGCATGTCGGTGACCGACGCGCAGAACCTCATCGGCAAGACGGCCCAGCTCGAGTTCCGGGTGTTCGATGACCAGGGGAACATCGTTCCCGCCCAGGCGGAGGTCGATGGGGAACTCCTGACGTTCACGGGCCAATACCTGAAGAACAACACCTACCCCCAGCGGCAGGGGACTGAGTATGTCGTGGTCTTCGAGACAACTTCGAAGGGGCGGGAGTTGCTACGCAAGATCACGAGCCAGGCGGTGCAGTTCCCGAAAGGGTCGGAGCGCAACCTGCTCCTGATCTATCTCGATGACCAGCTGATCTCCGCACCGGCCGTGCAGAGCGTGCTCGACGGCGGTGGAGTCATCACCGGACAGAAGTCGTTCAGCGAGGCCCGCGACTTTTCGAAACAGCTCAACGCCGGCGCATTGCCCGTCCCGCTCCGGACCATCCAGGCCTCGGAGGTCAGCGCGACGCTCGGCGACCAGAGCGTCGTGGACTCGGTGGAGGCGGGCGAAATCGGCCTCATCGCGGTCGCGCTGTTCATGATCCTCTACTACCGGCTGCCGGGCCTGCTGGCCGCTGCGGCGCTGGGCGTCTACACGTCGGTGACGCTGATGATCTTCAAGCTGGGCATCCCGGGCGGCGAGCCAATCACGCTGACGCTTTCGGGTATCGCCGCATTCGTGCTGTCGGTTGGTATGGCGGTCGACGCGAACATCCTCATCTTCGAGCGCATGAAGGAGGAGCTGCGGCGCGGACACACGCTGAACCGCGCGATCGACCTCGGCTTCGCCCGGGCGTGGACGTCGATTCGCGACTCGAACATCTCGACGTTCATCACGTGCGCCATCCTCTACTGGTTCGGCGACCAGTTCGGCGCCTCGCTGGTGAAGGGCTTTGCACTGACGCTCGCCATCGGCGTCGCGGTCAGCATGTTCTCGGCCATCACCGTCAGCCGGACGTTCCTGAAGATGGTTGTCGGGACGCCGCTGGCGCGCAGCCACTGGCTCTTCAACGCCGAGGAACAGAAGAAGCAGAGCCTGCCGGCCGGCCGGACTGCCGGGAGTACGGGGGGTTAGGCGATGATCGACTTCGCAGGCAAGCGCTGGTGGGCGCTGGGCGTCTCGCTCGTGATCTTCCTCCTGGCGGTCGCCGCGCTGGCGGTCTTTCACCTGAAGCCGGGCATCGAATTCACGTCGGGCTCGTCGTTCACCATCGTCTTCAACGACCGGCCCGTGACGCAGCCGGAGCTGCAGCAGGCGATGCGCGAACTCGGGCACCCCGAGGCGCGCATCCAGGATGCGGGGTCGAATGAGTTCTTCGTTCGCACCGAGGAACTTGAGGGTGCACCGCCGCAGAACGCCCCGGTGACCGGCCCGACCGAGACCCAGCAGGGCGAAATCGACACGATCATGGCCGGGCTGAAGGATCGCTTCGGCAACCTCACCCGGAAGGACTTCTCGACCGTCTCGGGCACCGTGTCGACGGAAATCGCCCGGAACGCCACGTTCGCGGTCATCGCCGCGTCGATCGCCATCCTGCTGTACATCTGGTTCGCGTTCCGGCACCTGCCGCGGCCGTGGCGGTATGGCACGTGCGCCGTGGTGGCGGTGCTGCACGATGCGTTCATCATCCTCGGGTTGTTCGCAGTCCTCGGGGAATTCCGGGGCACCGAGGTGGACACCGCGTTCATCACGGCGCTCCTCACGGTCATCGGCTTCTCGGTGCACGACACGATCGTGGTGTTCGACCGCATCCGCGAGACGGTCGCGCACGACCCGTACGTGCCGTTCGAAGAGGCCGTGAACGCGAGCATGATGGAAACGCTCGCGCGGTCCATCAACACGTCGCTCGTGGTGGTGCTCACCGTGGTTTCGATGCTGCTGATCGGCGGCGAGAGCATCCACAACTTCCTGCTGGTGCTGCTCGTCGGCATCATCAGCGGGACCTACAGCTCGATCGGCATCGCCAGCCAGATGCTCGTCGCGTGGGAGAAGAACGACCTCGGGCGGTTCTTCCGCAAGATAACCGGCCGCGGCTCCGCGCCGGCCCCCGAGCCCGCCTGACCGGGCGTCCGATGGCCTATCGAGGAGCCGCCTCCGGGCGGCTTCTTTGCGTTAGCGAAGGACGCGCGTGTCGCCCACGCGGCGCGTGAGCTTCAGGGCATCGAGGTGCTCGAGGAACGCCTGCGCGTACTTGCGGCTGGTGCCGAAGAGGTCGCGCACTTCGGCAAGGCTCACGCTGCCACGCTGTTCGATGTGCGCGATGACCCGGTCACGCATGTCATCGAAGACGGCCCGGTCGAACACCACGCCGGAACCCATGACCTCGACGCTGCCCAGCTCTGCGAGGTAGGCGAGGAGGTCGGGGCGGGGGAGGTGGTCCGTTGGCGGGCTGGAGCCGCCCTCACGGAGGGCCGCGAGGAACCGATCCGCCTCTTCCTGCTGCGCCGGCGAAAGGACGACCGCGTAGCCGGGCGGCGCGAGCGCCGGACCGCGGTCTTCGAGCAGGCCGCGCGCGACCGCGTGTTCGACCACGACCTCGAAGTGCGCAGCATCGAGGTTGGCGCTCGTGCGCACATGTTCGCGCGGGGCGCCGGAGCGCAGCGGGTTGGCCGCGAGGAAGTCGCGCGCCGCGGCGGCCGCGCGGCCGGCCGCGGCATCGAGCCAGGGCGTGGCGAAGAGCACGCCGCTCCGCTCGCTCGCACGGCCAGCGGCGTTGAGTTCCTGCACCGCCGCGGCAGCATCCGCGGCTTCGAGTCCGAGGCGGTGCGAGATCTCTTCGCCGGCGAGCGGGCCCCCGGCCAGCAGGTCGAACAGGCGGTCGGCGGGGGAGCCGGCGAGCTGCCGTTCGAGCGCAGCCAGCGTCGGCGGGTGGTGGCGGCGGTGCCGGCGGGAGTTCACGGCAACGATGCGCCCGCCCGCCGCGGTTTCGTTCGGCGTGCGGATGATGGCGTGGTCGCCCGGCGCGACGGCCACCGGCTGTTCGAGGACCACCTGTGCCCAGGCTTCCTCCCCGGGGAGGAGCTCGTCGCGGTCCAGCAGGCGGAGCTTCGCCTCGGATTCCGCGGTGGCACAGAGGAGCGTCACGCCGGCGTCGTGCTGCAGCGGGTGCGAGAGGATCGCGGGCGCTCGCAGCCGGACGTCGAGGACGCGCACGGGCGAAAGCGTGCCCGGGAGGGCGAGCACCGTCCCGCGCGAGACTTCCTCAACGTGCACGCCGCTGAGGTTCACCGCGGCGCGCGTTCCCGGTTCGAGCCGCTGCGTTTTGGACTTATGTCGCTGGAGTCCGCGGATGCGCGCCCGCAGGCGCCCGGGCTGGAGCTCGACTTCCTGGCCGACTTCGAGCGCGCCGTCGACGAGTGTGCCCGTCACCACGGTGCCGAAGCCCTGCACGGTGAACGCGCGGTCGATGGGGAGACGCGGCCGGCCGAGGTCCCGCTTCGGCCGCGTGCGGTCGAGGGCGGCATCGATCGCCGCGAGGAGCTCCGGCAAGCCTTCGCCCGTCGCAGCGGAGGTGTGGACACTGGGAGCGCCGGCGAAGCGGGTACCGTGCAGCACGTCGGCGAGCTCGGCTTCGACGAGCGCGGCGTACTCCGGTTCGACGAGGTCGGTCTTCGTCAGCACAACGAGCGCCGAGGGGACGTCGAGCAATTCGAGGATCGCGAGGTGCTCGCGGGTCTGGGGCATCGGGCCTTCGTCGGCGGCGACGACGAGCAGGGCGAGGTCGACGCCACCGGCCCCCGCCAGCATGTTCTTGATGAACCGCTCGTGGCCCGGGACATCGACGATACTGACGTCGCGGCCCGAGGGGAGCGTGAGCCACGCGAAGCCGAGGTCGATGGTGAGGCCGCGCTCCTTCTCTTCGCGCAGCCGGTCGGGGTCGATGCCGGTGAGGGCGCGGACGAGGGTGCTCTTGCCGTGGTCGACGTGGCCCGCAGTGCCGATGACAAAGCTCACGGGCTGAGTGTACCGGTCGCGAAGCGCCGGTGGCGGGCGCTAGTCGCGCTGCGCGAGCGCGTCCAGGATCATGCGCACCTTCTTCGCGTTGTCCGTCTCCTGGAAAAGCTCCTTGGTTTGCACGCCGGTGGCCTTGAGCACGAGGTAGGCGTCGCCGTAGGCCTGCTCGGATGCGGAGTCGCCCTCCTTGTACGGGGGCAGCTTGGTCATCATCTTCACGATGGACTTCGTGTCTTGCTCGTACTGCGCCTGCTTCTTGGCCGTGCTCTTGTCGGCGTTGAAGACCTTGGCGAGGCGCCCCTGCGGGTTCTTCGCGGCCTTGTTGCGGCCGAACTGCTTCGTCTTGCGGATGAGGGCAGCGGTTGGGCCGGCAAGCGCCGCGCCGGCCTTCATCGTGCCCGCGAGCGCGGTTAGACCATAGCCGGTGGCCATGATGGCGACGCCGGCGCCGTAGGCGGCCGATGTCGCGACGCCGATGATGTTGAGCACCGAGGCGCCGATGGAGATGACGTCCGCGAGCGCCTTCACGGCTGCGGAGACGAGCGGAATGATGGCGCGGCGCATGCGCTTCATATTGATGGTGTAGAGGTTCTGGAGGACCCTCAGCCGCTCGCCGCTCGCCGTCTTGATCCGTTCTTTCAGCTTCAGCGCCGTGAGCCGGGACTTCACGATCTTGTAGACGGCCTTGACCGCGGCGATCACCTGCTGCAGGACATCGATGGCCTGGACCACGATGTTCACGACGGCGCCGACGACAGGGACCGCGTTCAAGAATTCGGCCGACCCACCGAACACGTCGACGAACTGGCCCGCGGCCCGAATCGCCGCGCCCGCCGTAAGGAAGAAGCCCTTCAGGGTGCTGACGCTTTCTTCGAGGACGGACGCGGCGATGTCCTTGTTCCAGCCGTCCTTGAACCCGTGGATCACCGACGTCGTGATCTTGGCGCCGCTCATCACCATATCGACGACGCCGCTCAGTGCCCCGAGGGATTCGGTGACGCCGCCGGCGCCGGTGGATACGCCCTCCGCCGTGCTGTTGCCGCTCTTGGCGACGCCTCCGGCGATGGTGGACGTGAGGTTGCTTCCCACGGCGCCAACGCCGAGCAAGCCCTGCGTCGCCTGCCCGCCAGCGGTGATGCGTAGCATCAACTTGTCGAGCTGGTCCTCCGTCCCCGCCGCAGCCCTGAGCGAAGCAACGAACCCGGCGAACGAGGCGAACGTCGAGAGGCCGGAAGTAACGGTAGACCCCGCGCTGGAGGCGATACCCAGGTTCTCCCGGTCCCCCTGGCCGGCAATGCTGATCTTGTTTGCGTCGTTGTAGTCACCGAGCGGTGCCGTCTCGGCGCCGTAGTTGCCGAGCGTGCTGCCGACGACGTCGAGTGGCTCGCTGAGCAGGCCGGTGTTCTCGGAGACGCCTTCGGAGAGCTCCCTGGCGCGATCGCCCGCTTCTTCGGGCGCGGGGGCGGACTTGTTGATGCCCTTCATGCCCCTGGCGCGCTCTCTCCGCTTCGTGGGCGCGGCAGCGAGCCATCCGCCCTTGCGCCGGATGAGGTTAGGCCCCGAGAGGTTGCGTGCGACGGCGGCGTTCCCGGCGGTCCGCTGCAGGCCAAGCACCCATCCGTGCGATCCGGGCACCGGGCGCTGGAGCTGCTGGTCCTCGAGGCGGCTAATCTGCGACGGATGGCGGGAAGCGGAGCGGGCAGGGACGCGAGTGCGGGTCGAGTGCAGTCGGGAACGGCCGGGCATTCGAATCGCACCTCCACGCCCTGAGCTGAGACGTGGCGAAGCTACCCCTAACGGTTTCGGCCGGTCAACCCCTGATTAGTCAATTTTCGGAAGATACGTGGTGGCCTTGTGACGCGCGGGACGGGGAAATCCCGCCCCGCGCGGACGCTTTCAGGCCTTCGGCGCGGCCGCCTGTTCGGCGGAAACGCCCTTCTCCTTGAGCTTCGAAGACGGCGTCTGGTTCGAAGGCATCCAGTACGGCTTCGTGTCGATTTCTTCGAGGACGAGCTCGCCCGAAAGGACCTGGCGCTTCCACTCCTGGTGCTGCGGTTCGCGGTCGTGGAACTCGGGCATCACTTCTTTCGCGAAGAGCTCGAGGCTCGCGCAGATGTCCTCGTGGCTGTTCTTGCC
>JBLNCO010000404.1:0-8969 GCA_050260715.1 Hyphomicrobiales bacterium
ATCGCGCAGACGATGACCCGGTTCCGGAGCTCCTTCAGGTGCTCGATGAGGGTCATCTCCGGGCCGCCCGTGTAGTCGGGCACGGCGTGGAGCTCCGGTGGGCGCGGGGCCGGGTTCGCCGCCATCGCTAGAACACCATCGGCGGGCCGGCCTGCGACTCGTCTTTCTTCTCGGGCTCGGCCGGCGCCTCGGTTGCGGCCGGCGTGGCATCTGCCGGCGCCGATTCAGCCGCCGGCGGGGATTCGCTGGCGTGCGACCCGTTCGAGCTCTCCGCGGGGATTAGCGGCGGCAGGTCGACGGCCGTCGCTTCGCGCAAATCGCGCTCCCATTCCGCCTGTTGCTCACGCAAAGTCGAACGCGCAGTGTCGACCTCGCCCTTGACGGTCTTGTACTGCTCTTCGAGGTACTCGATCTCGTCGCTGAACTCGTTGCGGACGGCGCGCGCGTACTGCTGCAAGGTGCGAACGGCCCGGCCGATCTGGTAAGCCATGGTCGGGAGCCTTTCGGGCCCCACCACAACGAGCATGAGCACCAAAATCAGCAGGAGTTCCTGGTAGCCAACGCCCAGGAATTCCACAGATGCCTCCTGGCGGCCGGCCAGCCACGCTGGCGCACCGGGGCCGGCCTACTTGTCCTCGATCCCGTGATCCTTCAGGTAGTCTACGGCGTCCTGCACGGTAGCGATCTTTTCCGCGTCTTCATCGCTGATCTCGAGCTCGACGCCATCGGCCGAAAACTCCTCTTCGAGCGACATAATCAGCTCGACGAGGTCGAGCGAGTCGGCGTTCAGATCATCGACGAACGATGCGGAAGGGACGACCTCATCCTCCTCCACGCCGAGTTGCTCCACGACGATCGCGCGGACTCGTTCGAACACTGTTGCCACGTTCAGTTCTCCTGCGGTGTTGGGTTCGGGGAATCCGCCGATCTCGGCGGGGGGTCGCCCGGGGTGCGAGCTGCCTGGATTCGCATGCTGATCGTGCGGAGGACTCCGTTCACAAAACTCGGCGACGTCTCTCCGCCATAGCGATGGGCGAGTTCGACCGCTTCGTTCACGACGGCCGCAACTGGCGCCGAATTATCAGAAAGCAGTTCCCATATTGCAAGCCTCAGAATGTTCCGGTCAACGACAGCGAGCGACTCTACGGGGTACTCCGGCGCGGCCTCGGCGATGTAGGCATCGAGCTCGGGCACGCGCTTCAACACGCCGCGCAAAACGCCCCGCCCAAAGCCGGCCGGACCCGGCCCCGCGAGCTCCGGATCTTCGCTTTCCACCTCGCGCAGACGGCGGTTGTAGGCGCTTTCCGGGTCGTGATCCGAGGTGTCCGCTTCGTAGAGCGCCTCGACTACCAGGTAGCGGGCGCGCCGCATGACGCTTTCCGTCATGCCATCACCATACCGCCGTCGACGTGGATGCACTGGCCCGTGATATACGAGCCCCCGCTCCCTGCAAGAAACGTCACGAGCGGTGCAACTTCCTCCGGCCCCGCCAGCCGCCCCAGCGGGATGGTCCCCAGCACCGATGCCACCTGTTGTTCGCTGAGCTGCGCGGTGATGTCCGTGGTGATGAACCCGGGCGCGATCGCGTTCACGGTGATTCCCCGCGACGCGACTTCCCGCGCGACTGCCCGGGTGAACCCGATGATGCCGGCTTTCGCCGCGGCGTAGTTCGCCTGGCCGGCGTTGCCCATCACGCCCACCACGGACGTGATGTTGATGATCCGTCCCGCCTTCGCGCGGAGCATGGGCCGCATCGCCGCCCTCGTCACCAGGAACGTGCCGCGAAGGTTGGTGTTGTGCACGGCGTCCCAGTCGGCTTCCGACATCCGCATCAGGAGCCCATCGCGGGTGATGCCCGCGTTGTTCACCAGGATGTCCAGCGTGCCGAACTGATCGACGGTGGCCTTCACGATCGCGTTCGCCGCGTCGGGGTTGCTCACGTCGCCCTGGATGGCGAAGGCCTCGCCGCCGGCGCTCTTGATCTCCTCGACCACCTGGCCGGCCGCGGCGGCGTTGGACTGGTAGTTCACGGCCACCTTCGCGCCCGCCTCGGCCAGCGCAACACAAATGGCCCTGCCGATTCCGCGCGACCCACCGGTGACGAGCGCGGCCTTCCCCTCGAGGTTGCCCACGGACGCCCTCCTACAGGTCGACGCGAACGGAGATGGCGTCGTTGACGTTAATCGTGGTGGATTTGCGCAGCATGCGCTTGATGATGGCGGTGAGCACGCGCCCGGGCCCGAACTCGATGAACGTCGTCACGCCCTGGTTGCCCAGGAACTCGACCGTGTTGCTCCATTGCACCGGCCGCGACACCTGGTCCACCAGCTCGTTCCGCACCGAAAGCGCGTCCTGCACCGGGGTCGCCGTGCAGTTCGCGACGACCGGGATGATGGGGTCGCCAACGGGCGCGAGCGCGATGTGGTGCACCATGCCTTCGGCCGCGGGCTTCATCAGCGAACTGTGGAACGCGCCGCTCACGCTCAGGGGGATGACCTTGACGGCGCCCCGCGCCTTCGCGTAGTCGAGCGCACGGACGACGGCCTGCCGCCGGCCGCCGATGACCACCTGGCCCGGCGCGTTGACGTTGCAGATCTCGGCGCCCGCCTCGCGGCAGACATCCTCGCAGTCGGCGATGTCGAGCCCGAGGATGGCGGCCATCGTCCCGGGATTGCTGTCGCCGGCCTTCTGCATCAGCTCGCCGCGGGCGCGCAGCAGCTTGATGGCGCTTTCGAACGAGATCGCTCCGGCTGCCACCAGCGCCGAATACTCGCCGAGGGAGTGCCCGGCCACGTACGCCGGCCGCGTGGCGAGCAGGTTCGGCGAGAGCTCGGTGGCCACCTTGAGCAGTGCCAGGCTCGTGACCGCAATGGCCGGCTGGGTGTTCCGCGTCTGCTGGAGCTCCTCTTCAGGCCCTTCGAAACAGAGCTGGCTCAGCCGGAAGCCGAGGATCTCGTCGGCGTAGTCGTAGAGGTCGCGGGCCGAAGGGAACTGTTCGTAGAGGTCCTTCCCCATGCCCACGAACTGTGCGCCCTGCCCGGGGAAGACGAAGGCACGGTCCTTCTGCGCAGCCTCGCCAAAGGCGAGGAACTGCGACGCGACGTCGCCGGACGTGGCTAGCCCTCGAGGTCCGGGTTCGGGAGCGCGATCGCTTCCCGGCCGCGGTACGTCCCGCAGATCGGGCAGGCGTGATGCGCCAGCCGCGGGCTCTTGCAGCGTGGGCAATCGATCACGTGCGGCATCTTGATCGCGAGGTGACTGCGACGCTTCCCCTGTCGCGACTTGGGGTACTTCCGCTTCGGAAGCGGCGGCATATCGGGTCTCCTTCAGGTCGTTACCCATTCGTTCGCTTCAACGCTGCCAGCGCCGCCCAGCGGGAGTCCACCGGGGTTCGGTCGCACGTGCAACGAGCCATGCTCAGGTCCTGACCGCATTCCGAGCAAATTCCCGGGCAGTCCGGACGGCAAAGCGGCTGCATCTCTGCAGCCACCTCCGTATATTGCCGGACGGCCTCCGTAATGTCGATCGTGTTGTCGAGCCCGATGCGGAACGCGTCCGGGTCCTCCACATCGAACCGCTCACCGGTCTGGGGGTCGGCCTGCTGGGCGAACACCTCTTCGAACTCGAGGTGTTCCGGGTACGAAAACGGCACCAGGCAGCGGCTGCACGCGGCATCGATGAACACTTCGCCATCGAACCGCACGAGGATCCCGCGCGGCACGCGTACGAGCTCGGCGTGGCCGTGGTGAAGCGGCGCCTCGGGTTCGACGGCGCCCGAGCGATTGGAGCCGACCGGCTCCTGGAGCAACTGCGATACGTTGAACAACATTGGGGGGACACCTCGCGACTGGAGGTGCTCCCAGTATAGCCCATGCGGCAGGCCCGGCCGGCCGCGCTACCATAACGCCACCGCCTCCGTAACGATTCGGCCAAATTCCAGTAACCGGCTCCCGCGCGCCCTGTACGGCCCTCCCGGGCAGGGCTAGCCTTAGCGCTACGGTTAGCCTATGAGCCAGGTCCTCGAAGTTCTCACGCTGCAGGGTCTCGATGACGAAGCCGCCGCCCTTCGCGCGGCTCTCGCCGACGTCGAACGCCGCCTCCAGGGTGACGAGGAGCTGCTCGATGCGCGCCGCCGGCTGGTCGCGGCGGAGACCACCGCCCAGGCCATCCAGCAACGCCAGCGCCGCCTCGAAGACGAGGTCGAATCGCTCAGCGACAAGATCTCCCGCGAGGACACCCGCCTCTACGACGGCGCGGTAAAGAGCGCCAGGGAGCTCAGCAGCCTCCAGCAGGAGGTCGAGCACCTCAAAGAGAACCGCGGCAAGCTCGAAGACGAGCTCATCGCGGTCCTCGACGAGGCCGAGGCCGCCGACCGCGAGCGCCGCGACGCCATCAGGCTCGTTGGCCAGCTCGAAGAGCGCTGGGAACAGGTGTCGCAGGAGCTCCGGCGCGAAGGCCGGCGCCTCACCGATGCCATCGCGCGCGCCGATGCCCGCCGCGAGATCCAGAAGACGAACATCACCCCGCGGGCGCTCCACCTCTACGAGGACCTGCGCCGGCGCAAGGGCGGCATGGCCGTGGCCCGAATCTCCGCCGGCACCTGCCAGGGCTGCCGTGTCAGCATCCCCGACGCAATCCGCCGCAAGGCGTTGTCGCCGGTCGACCTCGCGCAGTGCCCGAACTGCGAACGGATTCTCGCGGTGGGATGAGCCTGTGAATGCTGTTGGCTATTTCGTGGAAGGTGCGCGCCGCAATGGCAATCGCCGCAGCATCGGCGACCAGAACCGTACCTTCCTCGACTTCTGCGGCCGCTTCGGCTTCGAAGTTGCCGGAACCTTCCTCGATACCGACGACCCGAATGCCGAAGGCAGCGGCTTCCGCCAGATGATTCAGTTCCTCCAGCGGAACGAACGCGGCTTCATGGTCGTTGCCGTCGATGGGCTCGGCGCTCTCGGGAGCGACCTCGGCCAGTCGGCGATGAAGCTGCTGACCATCGAAGCGACCGGCGTGCAGGTGGTCTCGGCGCACACCGGCAAAGAGCTCGCCCGCGAACTCGTGGAGACCTGGGCCGAACGCGGCGAACAGACGCCCGTCTCCGAAAAGGTGCGCTCGGCCATGCGCCGCAAGGCGGTGAAGGGCGAAGTGCTCGGCCGCCCTCCCTACGGCTACCGCGTGGGCCAGCGGCGCCGCCTCGAGCTCGTCGCCGACGAAGCCGTGGTCGTGCGGTACATCTTCCGGCTCTACCTCAACGAGAACATGGGCATCCGCAAGATCGCCGGCAAGCTCAACGAAGAGGGCGTGCCCACTCGCCGCGGCGGCCGCTGGAGCATGGTTACCGTCCGCGACCTGTTGCGAAACCGCGCCTACCTGGGCACCTACACGCGCTTCGGGGTGAAGATCCCTGGCAGCCACCCACCCCTCGTCTCGCCCGAGGACTTTCGCGCCGTGCAGGAGCGTCTCCAGTCGCGACATGGCGCTGTCCGCGAACGCACGGTCACACCGTTCCTGCTCAGCGGGCTGGTCTACTGCGGGCGCTGCGGCAACCGGATGATCGGCGTCAGCCGCCGCCAGAAATGGACCACCCGCGACGGCGAGCAGAAGAGTTCGAACTATCGTTACTACCAGTGCGAAAGCCGCACCAACCAGAGCGCCTGCGGGTACAACACCCAGCGGGCCGCCGAGCTCGAAACCCGGGTTCGCGAACTCCTCGGGCAGGACAGCCCTGCGGTCCACCGGGTGCGCCGCGCCGGCAACGTCGACTCCTATGTGCTCGACCTCATGAGCCAGGTCGACAAGATCGAAGCCCGCATGCGCCGCCTACGCCGCCAGGTCGAAGAGCTCGTGGCCGATGCCGCCCACGGTCACATCTCGCTCGAACGGATGCGGACGCACGGCGCCGAGTTGGTCGCCGAACAACAGGACCTCGAAGCCGAACACGCGGCCGCCCGCGCCCGGCTCGCCGCGCACGAATCCGAGGCCGAGCGCCACCGTTACCTCGAAGACCTTCGCCAGAAGCTGGTGGCCAACTGGGACAACTTCGAGTTCGCAGACCTCCAGACCGGCCTGCGCGACGTCGTCGACCGCATCGAAGTCGATGGCGCCGAATGCCGCCTCTTCCTTCGCCCGTGAGGCTCGTCGTCTACGCCGACGGTGCCAGCCGCGGCAACCCGGGCCCGGCGGCGATCGGCGCCTCCATTCGCGACGAAGCCGGGCAGGAGCTCGCAACCGTGAGCGAACGGCTCGGGCGCGCCACCAACAACCAGGCCGAATACCGTGCCGCCATCGCCGGCGTCCGCCGCGCCCGCGAGCTCGGCGCGACGAGCATCGACCTGCGCATGGACAGCGAGCTCGTCGTGCGGCAGGTCGCCGGGCTCTACCGCGTCAAAAACCCCGGGTTGCAGCCCCTCTGGGCCACGCTCATCCAGGAGCTCGAGGCGACGGGTCCCTACACCGTCGGGCACGTCCCCCGCGCCCAGAACGCTCGCGCCGACGCCCTCGCAAACGCCGCCCTCGACGGCAAGGTGCTCGACTAGCGGTCGTAGTGGAAGCGGCATTGCACGAAGTAGATGCAGTCTCCTTCCACCCGATAGACCAGCCGGTGTTCCTCGTTCACCCGTCGCGACCAGTACCCCACCATGCTGTAGCGAAGCTGCTCCGGCTTGCCTATGCCTCAAAAGGGATCGCGCGAGACGTGTTGCACAAGCAGCAGAACACGTTCTGCCAGCCGCGGGGAAATGGTCACCAGCTCCCTGAGGTCCTCAACGAACTGAGGGTCTACAATCAGGCGCCATTGATCGCGGGGCACGGGCTACTTCGCAGACTAGTAGGTGAGCCCCACCTTGGCGGCGAGTTCTTCGATCGTCACTTCTTCGCCTTCCCCTCGATCGACCCTGTCGAGGGCGTCGAACAGCCGCCGCGCATTCGTGCGCGATGAAAGCACGTAGAGGGTCTCCTGAATGCTGCGGAGTTCGTCCGCAGCGATGAGCGCGACTTCGCTCCCGTCTTCGCGGCGCACGATCACGACCTCGCAGTCGTCCAGGACTTCGCTCAGCAGTTCATCGAGGTGTTCGCGCGCGTACGCGGCTGACTTCTCACTCATCTCGATCCTCGTACGCAGACTACCACACACCCGCGAGCGTTGCCCTATGCCACAGCCGACAGCCGACGGCCGAATGCCACGATCCCTGTACAATAGAGATGGTTCAGCGGGCCGGGCGACCGCCCTTCGCTTCGAAGGGAGGAAAGTCCGGACTCCACCGGGCAAGGTGCCAGGTAACGCCTGGGCGGCGTAAGCCGACGGCCAGTGCAACAGAAACATACCGCCTTCCCGCACGCCGGGAGGGTAAGGGTGAAATGGTGCGGTAAGAGCGCACCGGCGTCCTGGTAACAGGGCGGCCGGGTAAACCCCACCTGGAGCAAGGCCAAATAGGGGAGAAGGGCGCCCGGCCCGTCATCACTCCCGGGTTGGCCGCTAGAGCGCCGCGGCGACGCGGCGTCGAGAGAGATGGTCGCCGTCCTTCCTCGCGAAGGATACAGAATCCGGCTTACAGGCCCGCTGGACCCGCCCCGGCCCTGCCCCGGACATCGGCTCCCGGCAACCCGGCATTGCCTCCCGGATCGACAACCGGCCACGGGCAATCCACAATCGCCCAAAGCCAATCCGGGAGCTGCACATGGACTACAAGGCGATCCTCTACGGCGTCGAAGACGGCGTGGCCACCATCACCCTCAACAAGCCCGAGCGTCTCAACGCCTTCGACGACGAGATGCTCACCGAGTGGCACGACGCCATTCAGCGCGCCGACCAGGACCGCGACGTCCGGGTCATCATCATCACCGGCGCGGGCCGCGGCTTCTGCAGCGGCATGAACGTCCAGGCCGAAGCGCAGGGCGCCGGCGTCCTTCGCACCCAGGCTACCGTCGCCGACCGCCGCCACAGCCTCCGGGACCGCGTGCACCCGATCCCGCGCGCGCTCATCCAGCTCGAAAAGCCGTACATCGCCGCGATCAACGGCGCGGCCGCCGGCGCTGGCATGGACATGGCCAGCATGGCCGACATCCGCTTCGCCAGCTCCAACGCCCGCATGGGCATGACCTACGTTCGCATGGGCCTCATCCCCGGCGATGGCGGCTGCTACAGCCTGCCGCGCATTGTCGGCACCCAGCGCGCGCTCGACCTCATCTGGACCGGCCGACTCTTCACCGCGCAGGAAGCGCTCGAAATGGGCTACGTCCTCGCCGTGTACGAACCCGACGAGCTCATGCCCCGTGTCACCGAATACGCGAAGAAGCTTGCCACCGGCCCCGCGACGGCGCTCCAGCTCTCGAAGAAGCTCGTCTACCGCTCCCAGAACATCCCCTTCGACGAACACCTCGACATCGCCCAGATGGCCATGTTCATCGCGCAGACCACCGAGGACGCCCGCGAAGGCCCCCGCGCCTTCGTCGAAAAGCGCGAACCCCAGTTCAAGGGCTACTAGCGCCGAACTCGCCGTCTGTTTTCAGAGCCGCGACTCGTAACGGAGCCGCGACCGTAAGGGAGCGTCCGGGCGTGATGAGGCGATCAACTCCCCGGCCGTAGCAGGCCGTAACCCCCGGCACCGTCGGGAGGAGTCGCGGCCCACCGCGGCCGCTGGACGTCCGAGAGTGCCCGGTGCCCGGCGCCCGGTGCACTGAGTCGCACCGAGTACCGGCCCAGGAGTTGCGGCCCACCGCGGCCGCTGCGTGTTGCCACCCACCGCCCCCTCCCGGGCACCCACTCCCCCCGAGTGCCACGCCCGGTCAGTACGGCGACCGTCAGGGAGCGCACGGCATCACGCATGCCGCTCCCTCCCGCATTGCCCGGGCCCAACGTCCACGCACAATCGACAATCGACAATCGTCAATCGCCAATGACCCGGCTCGCCCGGTCACCCCCGGACGCTCCCTGACGGTCGCGGCTCTGACTCCGTAGCGGGCACTGGGCACTG
>JBLNCO010000405.1:0-3389 GCA_050260715.1 Hyphomicrobiales bacterium
GCCACTTCTTCGTCTCCAACGGCATGGAAGTGTCCACCGACATGGGGCACATCCTCGCCATCGGGCTGAAGGGCTACCAGGGCGGCATCCGGCGCCTCGAACGCCTCCGCGAAGTGGCCGACGAGCAGGGCGCCTTCCTCGTCGTCGCCCATCCCTTCCGGCACTTCTTCGATCCCGTGCACTTCAAGCGCGAGGGCAAGGAACCGTTCCGCATGACGCCGGAAGAGGCGGCGAAGCTGCCCGTGTTCCAGCTGGTCCATGGCATCGAAGTCCTGAACGGCTGCAACACGCCCCGCGAGAACTACTTCGCGTTGCAGGTCGCGAAGGTGCTCGGCAAGCCCGGGACCGGGGGCTCCGATGCCCACTCGACGCAGGGCATCGGGTACTTCTGTGCCGTCTTCGAAGAAGAGCTCACCAGCCAGGAGCACATGGTGGAGCAGATGCACAAGGGCCGCTTCCACCCGGCGCGCGGCCTCGCCGAAGGCAAGCTCGAAAACTATTGGGAAAACGCCGAGCCAATCCCCTTCTATGAGTGACAATCAGCGGTGGCGGGGGGCCCGCGAGAGATGACCTGTGGATAAGAAGTGGTACCTCATCCTGCTGATGGTCATCCTCGGCCTTCCCGGCATCGTGATGCGCCTCGGCGGATGGCACCCCAATAACATCCTCGACGCGGCCATCTTCGGCACCGCCATCCTCGCCGCCGCCTTCCTCCTCAGCTGGGCCGCCGAAACCGCCGAGATGGACATCTCCCAGGGCCTCGCCCTCGCGGTCATCGCCTTCATCGCCGTCCTCCCCGAATACGCCGTTGACTTCGTCCTCGCGTGGAAAGCCGGGGCCAGCCCCGAAGAAGCCGAGAAGGGCCTCGCCATCGCCAACATGACCGGCGGCAACCGGCTCCTCATCGGCGTGGGCTGGCCGATTGTGTTCGCCCTGTTCCTCTACCGGACGCGGCTTCGCCAGCTCGTGGTCGACCGCCAGCGCGCGCTCGAGCTCGTCTTCCTCTCCGTCGCCACCTTCTACGTCATCTTCATTCCGCTCCGCCACGGCATCACGCTCATCGACACCATCGTGCTGGTGTCGCTCTTCTTCTGCTACCTCTTCTTCACGTCCCGCCAGGAATCGGAGGAGGTGGAGCTGGTGGGGCCGGCCGCGACGATGGGCGCGCTGGACGCGAAACCGCGCCGAACCCTCGTGGTGCTCATGCTCATCTACTCGGCCGCCGTGATCTTCGCCTCGGCCGAGCCCTTCGCCGAATCGCTGGTCGCCATCGGCGAAGACTTCGGCGTCTCCGAGTTCCTGCTCATCCAGTGGCTCGCGCCCCTCGCTTCGGAGTCGCCCGAAGTCCTGGTCGCCGGGTTGCTCGCCTGGCGCGGCCGCGCGGCCGTGGGCATGGGCGCCCTCATCTCATCGAAGGTGAACCAGTGGACGCTGCTCATCGGCACGTTGCCAATCGCCTTCTCGCTTTCCGCCGCCGAATGGCACTTCACCGGCGGCCTCCCGCTCGACGACCGCCAGCGCGAGGAGATCTTCCTGACCGCCGCCCAGTCCGCGTTCGCTATCGCCGTCTTCGCGAACCTGCGCATGGGCACGAAGGAAGCCGTGGCGCTCTTTCTGCTCTTCGCCACGCAGCTCTTCATCACGAGCGAGATGGCGCGCGTCTACTACGCCATCGCCTACTCTGTGCTCTGCGTGCTCGCGCTCTTCTTCGGCCGCAAGGAAATCTCGCCGACGCTCCGCGCGGCCTGGGCCATCGTGAGGAACGAGCCTGCCGCCGAATTCGACGACCAGGAAGCCCGCCGCCTCCCGACCGCCGAGGGCTAGTGCGCGCTTAGCGCCGCAGCCGCATCCGGCGGCGTTCCCGGCGCCCATCGGTACGCCTGCGCCGTTCGCCCCGGTGTTGTGCCCGCACCGCGACTGTCCCGATGAGCGCCACCGCGGCCCCCGAAACGGCGATG
Organism: Hyphomicrobiales bacterium; assembly: GCA_050260715.1. Taxonomy (GTDB): domain Bacteria; phylum Chloroflexota; class Dehalococcoidia; order Tepidiformales; family Tepidiformaceae; genus JALOAP01. The sequence goes on from JBLNCO010000405.1 coordinate 1,959, forward strand.
CCCCGGAACATGTGATGCTCGCGCTCGCCTGGCGTCTCCTCAGGGCGAGCGCCGGGCTCGGCCTGTTGCCGCCGCAGCGCCTCCGCGAGCACCTCGGAGATGTGCTGCGCCCGGCGCCCGGTGCCCTGCGCGATCTGCTCCTGGCAGCTGAACCCGTCGGCGATCACCAGCCGGTCCTCGGGCGCGCGGCGCACCGCCGGCAGGAGCGCCCGCTCGCCGCACTGCATCGCCACCTCGTACTTCTCGCCCCGTTCGAACCCGAACGACCCGGCCATCCCGCAGCAGCTCGTCTCCGGCATCTCGGTGTCGAGGCCCATGCGCCGCATCAGCTCCATCTCCGCATCGAACTTGAGCACCGCGCGGTGATGGCAGTGCGCGTGCACGATCGCCTTCTGGCCGACCTTCGGCGGCTGGTAGTCCTTCGTGTCGTTGATCAGCAGCTCGTTCAGCGTGAACGTCTGGATGGCGAGCCGCTGCGCGTCCTGGTCGTGGGGGAACAGGTTCGCGAGCTCGTCGCGGAAGGCCGAGACGCAGCTCGGCTCCAGTCCCACCACCGGCACCCCCTCGCGGATGGCCGGGCGGAGCTCGTCGAGCACCTGTTTCCAGAGCCCCTTCGCCTGCGACAGCATCCCCCAGTCGTACAGCGGACGGCCGCAGCACAGCGGCCGCGATGGGATCTCGACCCGGTAGCCCGCTGCTTCCAGCACTTCGACCGCCGCTTTCGCGCGGCCCGGCAGGAGGTAGTTGCTGAACGTGTCCGGCCAGAGAATCACCCGCCGTCCCCCGGATGCGCTCACCGGCCGCTTTCGGAACCATGCGCGGAAGGTTCGCCGCGCGAACCGCGGGATCTCCCGTTCGGGGGCGAGACCCCCCGCCAGCTTGACCGCCCGGCTGAGGACCGGTGTGTGCGTTGCCGCGTTGGCCAACCGCGGCACGTGCGATGCGAGCCGCGCCCACCAGTAGATGAGGCCCATCGTATATGCGGGCATCGGCCGCCGGCGCCGCGCGTAGTAATGCGCGTAGAACTCCGCCTTGTAGGTCGCCATGTCGACGTTCACCGGGCAGTCGCCTTTGCACCCCTTACACGCCAGGCAGAGGTCGAGCGATTCCTTCACCGCCTCGTCTCGCCATCCCTTCGTCACGACATCGCCGTGAAGCATCTCCCAGAGGAGCCGCGCCCGGCCGCGCGTGGAGTGCTTCTCCTCGCGCGTGGCCTGGTAGCTCGGGCACATCACCCCACCGGCATGCCGCCGGCACTCGCCCACGCCCACGCACCGCTCCATCGCGTAGGCGATGCTGAACTGGTCGTCCGGGAACCGGAAGAACGTCTCCGGCCGCTTCGGCTCGTAGGTCACGCCGTAGCGCAGGTTCTCCGTCGGCGTGAAGGCGTGCACCACCTTCCCGGGGTTCATCCTGTTCTCCGGGTCCCAG
>JBLNCO010000406.1:0-4114 GCA_050260715.1 Hyphomicrobiales bacterium
GGAAGACAGCGGCGTCTCCACCGAGTCACCCGACCAGATGGTCCGCCGTGTTTGTCGCGAGCTCGGCAACAAGCGCAACATCGTCGTCCTCAATGACGAGGCACACCACTGCTATCGTCACAAGCCCGACGGCGAGCAGGTGACTCTGGTTGGTGACGAACGGAAAGAGGCGCAGCAGCGTGAAGAGGAGGCGCGGCTCTGGATCAACGGCCTTGAATCGGTCCAGAAGAAGCTCGGCGTTCGCGCTGTTTACGACCTTTCCGCAACACCCTTCTTCCTCAGAGGTTCCGGCTATCCCGAAGGCACGCTCTTCGGGTGGGTCGTCTCCGACTTCTCGCTCATCGACGCCATCGAATCCGGCATCGTGAAGGTCCCCCGTGTTCCCGTCGAAGACAACTCGATGATCGGCGAGCTACCCAGGTACCGCCACATCTGGCCCTTCGTGCGCGACGCGCTGCCCAAGAAGGGCCGCAAGACGGAATCCGTCCGTGGTGAGCCAAGCCTTCCGAAGGAACTGGAGGCCGCTCTCCACAGCCTCTACACGAACTACCGGAAGACCTTCGCAGAGTGGATGGCCGACGAGGACGCGCGAAGCGGTGGCCGCACGCCTCCGGTGTTCATCATCGTTTGCAACAACACCAACGTCTCGAAGCTCGTGTTCGACTACGTCGCGGGCTGGGAGCGCGAACTGCCGGATGGATCGAAAGTTCTCGTCCCCGGCAAGCTCGACCTTTTCAGCAACGTCGAGAACGGTCGATGGGTCGGTCGCCCAAACACCATCCTGGTGGACAGCACGCAGCTCGAATCCGGCGAGGCCCTTTCCGACGAGTTCAAGCGCATGGCGGCGACCGAGATTGCCGAATTCAAGCAAGAGTACGAGCGCCGCTTCCCGGGCCGCAATTCCGACGACCTCGCCGACGAGGACCTGCTGCGCGAAGTCATGAACACCGTTGGCAAGCCGGGCAAGCTTGGCGAGGGCGTGCGCTGTGTGGTCTCCGTCTCCATGCTGACCGAGGGCTGGGACGCGAATACCGTCACCCACATCCTTGGGGTCCGCGCGTTTGGGACGCAGCTCCTCTGCGAGCAAGTGGTGGGCCGCGCCCTTCGGCGCACGAGCTACACCGTGAACGATGACGGCCTCCTCGAACCGGAGTACGCCGAGGTCTACGGCGTCCCGTTCTCGTTCATCCCCACGAACGGCGCCGTCACGCGACCCCGTTCGACCGCCACGCCAACACGCGTGCGCGCGCTCGAAGACCGAATGGACCGGGAGATCACGTTCCCGCGCGTCCTCGGCTACCGCTATCGGATCGGCACCGAACGGCTGGCAGCGAGGTTTGGCGAGGGCAGCCGCCTCGTGCTCTCGACGGCCGACATCCCGACGGTCACCGAGAACGCTCCGATCGTGGGCGAGGCCAGCATCCACACGCTGGACGATCTGAAATCCCGTCGCCTGCAAGAAGTCGCCTTCCTCCTCGCGAAGGTCACGCTCGAGCGGTACTTCCGAGCCGACGGCGCCCCGGCCACCACCAACGGCGCGGTGCACCGGTTCGACGGCGATGTGAAGCCCTGGCTCTTTCCGCAGCTGCTCGACATCACCAGGCGCTGGCTTTCCGAGTCGGTCGTCTGCAAGGACGACACCTTCCCGCAGCTTCTCCTGCTCGTAGAGCGAGCCTACGAAGCGGCGGATAAGATTCACCACGCAATCGCTGATGCAGGAGCGGGCGACAGGCTGCTGCTCCCGATCCTCGCGCCATACGACACCGAAGGAAGCACCCGGCACGTGGATTTCGACACGACGAAACCGGTGTGGAAGACCCGACCCGACAGGTGCCACGTCTCGCACTGCACGGCGGATTCGAACTGGGAGCACAAGATGGCGCAGGTGTGCGAGTCTCTCGACGAGGTCGAGGCCTACGTCAAGAACCAGGGGCTGGGGTTCTCCATTCCCTACGTCCACGAGGGGAAGGAATCATCCTATTTCCCCGACTACATCGTCCGCTGGCGGCAGCCGGGCGCCGGCCAACCGCTGAACCTCATCGTGGAGGTGAGCGGCGAGCGCAAGAAAGACAAGGTCGCCCGGGTGGCGGCGGCCCGCGACCTCTGGGTGCCGGCAATCAACAACTGCGAGCAGTTCGGCCGCTGGGCCTTTGTCGAAATCACCGACCCGTGGGAAGCCGAAGGCTCCCTCCGGCGGGCGGGTACGGCCGCGATGGAGGACGGGCGATGACCGAGGAGAGAAACCTGACCGCCGGGAGGGCCGCCTTCGAGCAGCTGCGGCAGACGAACGAGCACGGCGCCGAGTACTGGAGTGCCAGAGACCTCCAGAAGCTGCTCGGCTACAGCCAATGGCGCCGCTTCGAGCAAGCGATCGAGCGCGCCATCACGGCCTGCCAGCAGTCCGGCAACGTCCCGGAACACCATTTTGCCGGCGCCGGCAAAATGGTCGGACTCGGCTCCGGGAGCGTCCGCGAGACGCCCGACTACCACCTCTCCCGGTTCGCCTGCTACCTCATTGCGCAGAATGGCGACCCGCGAAAGCCCGAGATCGCCCAGGCCCAGAGCTACTTCGCGATCCAGACCCGCCGCCAGGAACTGTCCGACGAAGTCGCCCCCGACGTTGAACGGCTGGAGCTGCGGCGCCAGGCTGGCGAAGAGTTCAAGGCGCTTTCGGGCGCAGCCCGGCAGGCCGGGGTCCAGAACGCGATGTTTGGCGTTTTCCACGACGCCGGCTACAAGGGCCTTTATGGCGGGCTCGGGTCAGCCCGGATCAAGCAACGCAAGGCTATCCCAGAACGCGACAACCTGATGGACCGCATGGACGCCACGGAGCTTGCCGCCAACCAGTTTCGGATGACCCAGGCCCGCGAGAAACTTGCGCGCGACAGGATTCGCGGGCAGGACCGGGCGATTCAGACCCACGAGCAGGTGGGCAGGGAAGTACGCGAGGCCATCCGTCGTATCGGGGGCACTCTCCCGGAGGACATTCCGCCCGCCGAGCACATCAAACATGTGGAACGGCGTGTCCGGGGCGCCATGCCCAGGATCGAGCTCGACGGGAGCGTTGCGAGTGGGCTCCTGGGCGATGCCGACTCGGATGCCGAGGAGTCCTCGGATGCCTGAGAAGCAGATCGCGGCGACGAAGCACGCCGACACCCGCGTCAACATCCCTACCGAGGAGCTGCGCGACCTCGTCGACGAACAGGAGAAGCGGCCGCAGACGCTGCTCTACCCGCGCGATCCCTCCCTCGACCCCCAGCTTGTCTGGAAAGGAAAGGACGAGCAGGACCGCGTGCCGCTGGAAGTGCCGGCTGTGCCCATCTACATCCAGGAGAAGATCCACCCCCAGGCGCTGATCGCAGACCTCCGGGCCGAGACGAAGAAGGGCACGCCTCCGGCCGAGCAGCTTGGCCTGTTTGCGGACTTCAACGGGCTCCAGGGGCTGGAGAGCATCGACTTCTACCAGCACGAGCAGCACTGGTCCAACCGCATGATCCTCGGCGACAGCCTGCTCGTGATGGCCTCGCTCGCCGAGAAGGAGGGGCTCAAGGGCAAGGTCCAGATGATCTACATGGACCCGCCGTACGGCATCAAGTTCGGCTCCAACTGGCAGGTCAGCACCCGCAAGCGGGACGTGAAGGACGGCAACGCCGCGGATGCCAGCCGCGAACCCGAGGTGATTCGCGCCTTCCGCGACACCTGGCAGCTCGGCATCCACAGCTACCTGAGTTACCTGCGCGACCGCCTCGTCCTGGCGCGCGAACTGCTCACGGAGAGCGGCAGCATCTTCGTCCAGATCGGCGACGAGAACGTGCACCTCGTGCGGAGCCTGCTGGACGAGGTGTTCGGAGCGGAAAACTTCATCGCTCAGATTGCCTTTGTCAAGACCACCGGTTTCGCCGGGGACCTCTTGTCGTCCACCTTCGACACGTTGCTCTGGTACGGGATGGCACGATCGCGCACCAAGTACCGACAGCTCTTCAAGGAGAAGTCGGGAGGCCTCGACACAGCGTACCTCTATCGCCCTGTCGAGACTTTCAGTCAGATCCCTTTAGGGCAGCTCGAGACGGGGCGCCCGGTGGGGGTTGGGGGTTGTAACCCAACACGCGCCCCC
>JBLNCO010000407.1:0-10713 GCA_050260715.1 Hyphomicrobiales bacterium
ATGCGCCACTCCATCGAAACGGCGCACATCGCCGCGATGATCGCGCGCGAAATCGGCGCGGATGTCGATGTCGCCCGGACGGGTGGCTTCCTCCACGACCTGGGCAAGGCGGTAGACCACGAGGTCGAAGGCACGCACGCGCGCATCGGTGCAGAGATCGCCCGCCGGTTCCGCGTGAAGGAGCCGATCGCGCACGCCATCGAGGCGCACCACGAAGAGGTCGAGCCCACCACGGTCGAGGCGATCGTTGTCATGATGGCCGACGCCGTCAGCGGTGGCCGTCCGGGCGCGCGCCGCGAGTCGCTCGAAAACTACATCAAGCGTCTGGAGACGCTGGAGAACATCGCGAAGGGGTTCAAGGGCGTCGAATCGGCGTTCGCCATCCAAGCGGGCCGGGAGATTCGCATCATCGTTCGGCCCGAACAGGTCGACGACCTGGAGGCGATGCGCATCGCCCGGGACGTCAGCCAGAAAATCGAGGAGACGATGGAGTACCCGGGCCAGATCAAGGTGACCGTCGTGCGCGAAACCCGCGCCACCGAGTACGCGCGCTAGCATGCGGCTCCTGTTCCTCGGCGACATCGTGGGCACCTGCGGCCGCGAAGCCGTGGTGCAGCTCGTGCCGCAGCTCCGGCGCGAGCTCGCGCTCGACTACGTCGTGGCGAACGGCGAGAACATCGCCGGCGGGCGAGGCATCATGCCGCAGCACGCGGACGAACTCTTCTCCTGCGGGGTCGATGTCATCAGCGGGGGGAATCATTCGTTCCAGCACCGCGAAATCTACGACTACCTCGATTCGACGCCGGCCATCCTGCGGCCGCTGAACTATCCACCCGGCGTCCCCGGCCACGGGGTGGCGACGGCCGGCAAGCTGACGGTCATCAACGTCATCGGGCGGACGTTCATGGGTGGGGATTACGACGATCCCTTTCGGGCCGTCGACTCGGCACTCGCGGGAGTGCCCGAAGGGCAGTTCGTGATCGTCGACCTGCACGCCGAAGCCACGAGCGAGAAGCAGGCGATGGGCTGGTACCTCGATGGCCGGGTGACCGCGGTCGTGGGCACGCACACGCACGTCCCGACCGCCGACCACCGCCTGTTGCCGCGCGGCACGGCTTTCTGCAGCGACGCCGGCATGTGCGGCGCGCGCGATTCCATCATCGGCGACGAAATCGAGGCGGTGCTGCGCCGCTTCCTCACGCAGATGCCGACGCGCCTCCCGGCAGCTAAAGGGACCGCGGTGGTCAACGGGGTGCTCATCGAAGCCGACGACGAGACGCGGCGCGCCGTGAGCATCGAGCGCTGCGACCGGGTGGTGTGCTGATGGCGAAGGGCGACTTCCACCTCCACAGCACGGCCTCGGATGGGGTGCACCCGCCCGCCTGGGTGGTCGAAACGGCCGCCGCGCGGGGCGTCCGGGTGCTCGCGCTAACAGACCACGACACCACCGCCGGCTGGGACGAAGCGAAGGCAACAGCCGACCGCCTCGGGCTGCGGCTCATCCCCGGCATCGAGCTGAGCACCGATTACGGCAAGGCCGATGTCCACCTGCTCGGCTACGGCTTCGATATCGCATACCGGCCCCTGCAGGAGTTCATCGCCTGGCAGCGCGAAGGGCGCATCGGCCGGACCGAGAAGATCGTCGCGATCCTCCGCGACCACGGCATGCCCATCGATGTTCGCCGCGTGTTCGAAATCGCCGGCGAAGCGACGGTCGGGCGGCCGCATGTGGCGCGTGCGCTCGTCGAGGCAGGCCACGTCGCGAGCGTGCAGGAGGCGTTCGATCTGTGGCTCGGCAATGGCAAGCCCGCCGACGTGAACCGCGAAAAGCTCGAACCGGCCGACGCCATCAAGCAGATCCACGACGCCGGCGGCCGTGTCTTCTGCGCACACGCCATCTACATCGGCGACGATTACCCGGACGTGGTCGCTAGGCTCGCCGAGTGGGGGCTGGACGGCCTCGAGACGTATTACAAGCACTACGATCCGCAGACGGTCGGGACGATGCGGGAGCTTGCCGGGCGGCTCGGGCTCGCGCTCTCCGGTGGCAGCGACTATCACGGCCTTGGCAACCCCGACGACCGCGAGATCGGCGACATCCCCTTCCCCGACGAGGCGGTCGATGCGCTCGTCGCCTACCTCGAGCGCGAGGGGGTGGTCACCGGGATGGGAGGACGATGATGCTGGACATCCAGGCGATCGAGGCGATCATTCCCCACCGCTACCCGTTCCTGCTGGTGGATCGCATAACCGAGATCGAGGACGGGAAGCGGGCCACGGGCATCAAGAACGTGACCGCGAACGAGTGGTTCTTCGAGGGGCACTTCCCGGGCCAGAAGCTAATGCCCGGCGTGCTCATCGTCGAAGCGCTGGCACAGGTAGCGGCCGTCACGATGCTCCGCGGCGTCGAAGCGGGCGGGAAGTCGCCGCTGTTCGGGGGCATCGAAAACATGCGCTTCCGGCGGCCCGTCGTCCCCGGCAACCAGCTCACGCTCGAGTTCGAACTCGAAAAGCTACGCGGGCCGATCGGCAAAGGCCGGGTCAAGGCGACGGTCGACGGCCAGCTCGCCGCCGAGGGGATCATCTCGTTCGCGCTTGTGGACCTCGCTGCGAAGTCCGACTGACCCGGCACCTTTACGCGGTCTCCGCTACGATCGAACCAAGGCGAGCGAGTGCGAGCGGTGTTGCTCACTCGCATACGAAAGGAACCCTGTTACCATGTCGGCGGTGACGACGGTCGTCCAGTGCCCGCGCGACCCTGGCGTTGAGACAGCGCTGCGCTGCAGCCGCTGCGACACGCCCATTTGCCCGCGGTGCCTGGTGATGTCCCCGGTGGGCGCTCGCTGCAAGGATTGCGCGAAGCTCGCGAAGAACCCCATCTACTCGCTCGAGACGAGCCACTTCGTCCGCGCGGCCGCGGCCGCCGTCATCGGCGGGGTGGTCATGGGGCTCATCTGGGGCTTCGTGCTGCTGCCCTTCACGGTCGGGTTCTTCAGCATCATCCTCGGGGCCGTCCTGAGCTGGGTGTTCACGCGCGTGATGGACTTCGCCACTGGCCGCAAACGCGGCCCCGTCGTGGCGGGCTTCGCGATCGGCGGGATCGCCATCGCCTGGGCGATGACGCTGCTCTTCATCCCCTTCCAGATCGGCCTCTACGGGCTGGTCGCGGCCGGCATCGGCGTGTACCTGTGCTGGCAAAACCTGAGCAGGTTTTAGGGCTGTTAGCTATTGGCTGTTAGCTGTTGGCTCCGCCGCGAGACGCGGCGACATCGTCGCGGCTGCCGCGGGAGGTTCGTATTGCGACCGATCCAGTTGTGCGCGTCAGCCGCACGGCGTTGCGCGTGCCAGCGAAGCGGTCAACAGCCAACAGCCCATTGCCAATAGCCAGCCCGCGAAGTGGCCGATAGCCGAAAGCCGAAAGCCGACAGCCAGCGTCAGCCGCACGGCGTTGCGCATGCCCGCGCCGAGGCCAACAGCTAATAGCTAACAGCCAATAGCTATACGAAAAACGAGATGGCGATGATGAACGCGAGGATCAGCGTGCCGACCACCGCGACCGTTGCCAGGTCCTTGTGGACGTAGCTGAAGTCCGTGGTGACGTGGTGCGCGCGAGGGGCGGTGGTCCGCCGGCGGCGCGTGCCACGTGCGGTCGTCTCGGCGACCGCCTCGCCGGTGTCCCCCTGGTCTGCCTGGTCCTCGCCGGTGGCGGGCGGCTGGTGCGGGCGGGGGAGGTTCGTGGCCGGCAGCGGGCGGCGGCGAGTGCGGCGCGGTTGACGAGCGGTCATAGAATCATCCTACGCCGGGGCCTGCGAACGGCATAGCTCGCCTCGCATGGCACCGATCGCAGCCTTATCGCGGTTCACGCTTCCTTGATGGCGATGTCTATCGAGAACTCGCCGAAGCTGCAGACGAGCGGCACGACGAGCCGGGTCAGGTTAAACGTGGCGATAGAGCTCCCGTGGCCGAGGAGCAGCACCGGCGGCGACATGTCGCTCGGGTAGCCGTTTCGTTCGAGCGCGATACCCGCCTGCCCGGTGATGATGTTCGCAAGCTCGGCCAGCGCGCTCTGGGCCATCGGGTCCTCGAGGCCCGCGACGGGCTCGCCGATCATGCGCGAGGCAAAGCCGGCGCCGGTCGCCTGGGACATCGAGTAGACGACCAGGCCGGCCACCTTTCCCGTGATGGCGATCAGGATGCTCACGTCGTTGCTGGTCTGCGGCGACCGCACCCGATAGAGCTTCCCGCGGGTGACGGTCTCGCCGCATTCCTGCTGCACGACGTGTGCCGCCGCCTCCACGAACGGGGTCACGAACTCGACGCGGGCCGGGCGTTCGGTCTCCGCCACGGCGCGGGCGGCTTCGGCGAAGGTGGCTCGATCGTGCATGCGACGTCCTCCCGGGTGTGATACCGACCGGTGAGGGTCAGTTGAACTGCAGGTGACGGCCGAGGTCGACAGCGTAGGCGCCGAAGTCGTCGAGGTCGCTGGCGGTGATCGTGATGGTGTTCGGGAGCACGCCGTGGTCTTCGAGGCGCATCGCGATGGCCCACCGCGCCCAGGTCTTCAGCAGCTCCGACTTCTCCCGCGGCTGCATGCGCGCGCGAATCAGCTGAGCCGCGAGCTTGCGGTGCGCGTCCTGGGAGATGAGCACGGTGACGTTGGTCATGCCCGCCCGGCCGCCATCGACGCGGAAGGCGAGGCGGTGGAACCCGGTCCCGCCGTTCTTAATTTCGGATGACATGAGCACCGCGCGGACGGGGATTGTACTGCTCACGCTTTGCATCCCTCGAAAGGCCTCACCCAACCATCGTCGTCAACAACACCGGAAAGCTGTAGGGCAAACCGGCGTCCGTGCGTGCCCGGGAACCCCGCGAACCGCTCGCAGTTGCCGACGTGCATGCGCAGCGGCTGGTCGGCCTCCTGGTCGAGCACGAGCACATCGCCGGGCGCGAGCTCGGCGAGGTCGGTGGCCGAAACTTTCGCATTCCCGAGCACGACCTTCAGCGGGATGCGCATCGGGAGCAGCTGCTCGTCCTTAACGCGGCTGTTGTCGTCGGATTCGCGGCCCGGCCTGTTGTCGAACAACGTATGGCCGGTCAGCTTCGGCAGGATCTGGTCGACCACGGTAAGTGGGAAGCAGAGCGAGATGCCGCCGGTCTGGTCGGCGAAGCGCACTTCGTACCAGGCCGTGATAACGAACTCTGAAGGCGGGATGACGTGCATCACCTGCGGGCCGACGGCCAGTTCGGTGACGCTCGGTTCGAGGGCCGTCACGCGCGCCCACGGCTCGACGAGCGAGCGGGCGATGTCCATGCCCACGTGGCGGATCAGCGCGATTTCGATGTCCGAGAGGTCCCGGTCGAGCGACCGCGAGTGCATCTTTCCCTTGCCGCCGAGCAGCCGGTCGATGATCGAGAACCCGACATCGAGTGGGAAGGCGGCCACCGCGTACCCCTGCAGCGGGTTCATATCGATCATCACCACGATGGCGTTGGAGCCGATCTGGGTGACGTACTCCTCGTAGATGCCACGCTCGAGGGCGCTCAGGCGGGCCTCGACCGGTGCGCGCAGGCGGCCCGAGAAGAAGGCGGCCATGGCGCCGGCCACCCCCTGCTGGAGGATCTGGAGACCACGGAGCTGCTCTTTCGAAAGCTTTTCGGGGTGGCGGAAGTCGTACGGCTTGATTCGCCGGCCCGGCGCTTTCGGCTGGTTCGTGGTGACGGCGACGGCCTCCTGCGGCTCGAGTTGGTCGAGCTCGGCGTTGAGAAGCGCATCGATTTCGCGCTGGCTGAGAACGGCGTGATCGGCCATGAATCCCTCGACGAAGTGAGCAGACTCTCTCACCTGAAGTATCGGCCGGCTATCCAGATCTTCCCTAGGGTGCAGCTTCGTGAATCCCCACCTGCGAATCCCGTAGGGGTCTCCCCGAGAGGCTCTGAGGGCCTGGCCGAATGCAGCCGGCGCACGATGCGGCCGTACCGTCTGGTAGGCGCCCGCTCTCGCGCTATCGGCGCCGGGAGGTGATCTGTGACTTCGACGCCGAACGAACCCACGAACGAACCGGCGGTGGCGGGCCGCGAAGAGCACGCCGTCATCTTTCGGCTCGGCGGCGAGTTCTACGCGGTCGACATCCATTCGGTCCAGGAGATCGTGCGGATGCAGGCGATCACCGCCGTTCCCGGTACCGAACCGTGGGTCGAAGGGATCACGAACCTGCGTGGCCGGGTGGTGCCGGTCATCGACCTGCGCGTTCGCTGCGGCCTCGCGGCGGCCGAGCACACCGCGGAGACCCGCATCGTCGTCGCCGCGAGCGCGGGCGGCATGGTCGGGCTCATCGTCGATGCGGTGACCGAAGTCATGCGCATCCCGGGGGAGCAGATCGAGGCGCCCAGGACGTTTGCCGGCCTACCCGGGAACGGCTGGGTGCGGAGTATCGCCAAGCTCGACGACCGGCTCGTTTCGCTCATGGACCTCGAAGCCCTGCTCCCTTCGGGCGAGGAGCTGGCCGAGGAGCGGGAGCCCAACAGCGAGCGCGCCGCGGCCTAGCGCCAGCAACCAGGGAGGGCGACGGCGATGGCCAGGGGCGACCCGCTCCGCTTCGAGCTCGATGACGACGACCTGAAGCTCTTCTCCGAAGAGGCGGAGGAGCAGCTCCAGTTGCTCGATACCGCGATCGTCCAGCTCGAAGGCGAGCCGGACCCCGAGCTCGTGCAGTCGATCTTTCGCGCCGCCCATACCCTCAAGGGCTCCTCCGCCACCATCGGCCACCGGACCATGGCCAGCCTGACGCACGCGATGGAGAGCGTGCTCGACGCCGTGCGCCAGGGACACCTGCAGCCGTCGGCAGATGTGGTCGACCGGCTGCTCGCGGCGCTCGATGCCCTGCGCGTGCTCGCGAAGGAAGTGGTCACCCGCGTCGATTCCGGGACGGAGACCGCGGACCTCGAAGCGGCGCTGATGGCGCTGCTGGCCGAGCGCCCGGCGGAGCTGTCGCACCTTCCCCCCGCGCCGCAACGCGCTGCGGCGCCATCTCCCGTGCTGCCCGGCGGCGGCACCGGCTTCCGCGTGACCGTCGACATCGACCGCGACTGCCAGATGCCCGGCATTCGCTGCTACCAGGCGCTGCAGGAGCTCGACGCGCTCGCGCTCGTCGCCAGCCTCGACCCTTCGCGCGAGGTGCTCGAAGCCGGGAACGGGGACTGGCGGTTCACGGCGGTGGTCAGCGCGGACGCCACCCCGGAGCAGCTCGCCGCCGGGCTCGAAGCTGTGCCCGACGTCCGCGCGCGGATCGAGCCGTACGCCGCGCCCGAGCCCTCGCCGGAGCCGGAGCCGGCAGATGTCCCCACGCGCCCGAAGCTCAGCGTGGTGGAGAGTGGGAACTCCCGCCCTGCACCGCGGCGCGCCTCGCAGTCGGTCCGCATCGACGTGGAGCGCCTCGATGGCCTGATGAACCTCGTGGGAGAGCTGGTCATCGATCGCACCCGGCTCCAGCAGATTAAGGACCGGCTTTCGGACGTGCTGCGCGATACCGAGCTGGCCCAGCTGACCGAGCACCTGGAAGAGACGACTGCGCACCTCGCGCGCATCACCGACGAACTGCAGGAGGAGATCATGCGGAGCCGCATGCTCCCCGTGCGCGCGGTGCTCACGCGCCTGCCGCGGCTCGTCCGGGATGTGGCCGCGAAGTGCGGCAAGAAGGTCGAGCTGGTGACGACGGGCGAGGAAACCGAGCTCGATCGCTCGGTCATCGAGGAGATCTCCGACCCACTGGTTCACATCCTGCGAAATGCCGTTGATCACGGTATCGAGTCGCCCGACGAGCGGCTTCGCGCGGGGAAACCCGAGACTGGCGTCGTGACGGTGACGGCATGGAACCAGGAGACCTACATCTACATCGCTGTTCGCGACGACGGCCGTGGCATCGACACGCGGCGCCTGCGGGAGAAAGCGGTCGAGCGCGGGCTCATCCCGCGGGAGGCGGCCGAAGCGGCGAGCGACGAAGCGGCCGTGCAGTACATCTTCCTGCCCGGCCTCTCCACGGCCGCACAGGTCTCCGACGTCTCCGGGCGGGGAGTGGGCATGGACATCGTGCGCACGAACATCGAGCGGCTGAACGGGAGCGTCACGGTGCGTTCGACGCCGGGCGAGGGGAGTGAGTTCGTGATCCAGCTCCCGCTCACGCTCGCCACGACGAAGGCGCTGATGGTCCAGGCCAATGGGACCGTCTATGCGATGCCGCTCGTTTCGGTTACCGAAGCCCTGACCGAGGCCGACGCCGACATTCACTTGGTGGGCGGCCAGCGAACGTTGCGGCTGCGCGGCCAACTGCTCCCCGTGACGGAGCTGGCCGCGGCGCTCGGCGACCACCGCCCCTCCGCGGCCGATCCGGGCTCACGGTTCGTGGTCGCGGCCCGGCACGGCGACCGGCAGATCGCCTTCATCGTCGACCGGCTGCTGGGGGAGCAGGACGTGGTGGTGAAGTCGCTCGGCGAGGTCATTGGCAACCGCAGGGGCCTGAGCGGCGCGACCATCCTTGGCGACGGCACGCTGGGTTTGATCATCGACATCGCCAGCCTGGCCGCAGACCATGCCGCGTTTCGGGCGAGCGCGTAACGGGAAGGGAACGATGAACGACTCACGAGCGCAGGTAACGAACATGCTGTCGCGCGTCGCGCGCGACGGCGCTGACCGCGCAGGGCGGGGCCTCACGGGGCTGGTCGGGCAGGAGATCCGCATCCACGTCCCGAACGTGCGCTTCGGCACTCGGGCCGACGCCTGCGACTGCGTTGGCGGCGAGGAGAGCCCGGTGCTCGGGACGTACCTCAACATCTCGGGGGACATCGCCGGGCACGTCATGCTCCTGTTCCCGGTGGCGCGAGCGCTTGAGTGCGCGGACCTGATGTGCGGGCAGCCGATCGGCACCACCACCGACCCGGACGAGCTCTCGGAATCCGCCATCGGCGAGCTGGGGAACATCGTCGGATCGGCGTTCGTGAACGCGCTCGCCGACCACGCCGGGATGGCGCTTCACCCGAGCCCGCCGACGGTCGTGCACGACATGGCGATCGCGCTCGTCGAGACCGTGTACGCAGAGATCCTGGCGAGCGGCAATGACGTGGTGATGATGGACACGATCTTCGAGGACCACAGCGGCAACAGTGCGGGGCTGCTCATCGTGGCGCCGGACCCCGCGTGCCTTTCGCGGCTGGAGGAGTTGGCCGCGTGACCCATCCAGCGATAGAACAGCGACGGCTTTCGGTGGGAATTGGCCAGCTCGCGATCAGCCGCGACCCGCGGGAAGTGCTCGTGGCCTACGGGCTCGGATCCTGCGTGGGCGTGACCGCCTACGACCCCGAGGCGCACGTTGGTGGACTCGCGCACATCCTCCTCCCTTCGGGCGGTGGCCGCGCGGCGAACGCGAACGAGCCGGGGCGCTTCGCCGACCTGGCGATCGACGAGCTTCTGCGGCGGCTCGAAGAGGCGGGCGCAGACCGGCGGCGGCTGGTGGTGAAGATCGCCGGCGGGGCCTCGGTGCTCGGCGCCGCGAACGCCGAGAAGTTCAAGATCGGCGCCCGGAATGCCGAAGCAATCAGGGAACGGCTCAAATTCCACGGGCTGAGTCCGGCCGCCGAAGACATCGGCGGCGAAAAGGGCCGCACCCTCGAACTTCATGGCGCTTCCGGCCGGACTTTCGTCCGGACCGTTGCCGCCCCGGCGCAGGAACTGTAGGGAGACCAGCAATGGCAACGATTCTCGTGGTGGATGATGCGGCGTTCATGCGCATGCGGATGTCGAAGATCCTCTCAGAAGCCGGGTACCAGGTAATCCAGGCCGAAAACGGCCGCGACGCGGTCGAGAAGTACCGTGCTTCGAAGCCCAACGCGGTGCTAATGGACATCACGATGCCCGAGATGGACGGCCTGACCGCGTTGAAGGCCATTCGCGCCATCGACCCTGCCGCGCGCGTCGCAATGGTGACGGCGCTCGGGCAGCAGCAGGTCGTGCTCGAAGCGGTGAAGAACGGCGCGAAGGACTTCCTCGTCAAACCCTGCGAAGGCGAACGAGTCCTCGCCGCCGTCAGCAAGCTCTGCGCCTGATCCCATGGCACTCCCGGCCAGGCAGGCGGACCAGCCCATCCGGGTCCTCGTCGTCGACGACTCGATTTTCATGCGCCGCGCCGTGGAGCGGATGGTCAACGCGATGCCCGGCGCGACGGTTGTCGGCACCGCGAACGACGGCGCCGAGGCGGTAGCGCGCACGGTCGAGCTCCGGCCCGACGTCATCACGATGGACGTCGAGATGCCGAAGATGGACGGCGTCCAAGCGGTCGCCGAAATCATGCGCGTCGCGCCCACGCCGGTCGTGATGCTCAGCACCCTCACGCAGTTCGGCGCCGAAACGACCATCCGGGCGCTCGAAGCCGGCGCCGTGGACTGCGTGGCGAAGCCGAGCGGCCTCAGCTTCGAACTCGGAAGCGTCGCCGACCGCCTGTCGCAGGCGATCGCCCGCGCGCGTTACGCGCGGCCGCTGCGCCGGAGCCTCGCGCCAACAGCGGCGCCCGTTCGCACCGCCCGGACGACGCTTGCCGGGCGGGCGGCGAGCCGCGTGGTCGTCATCGCTGCATCGACCGGTGGGCCGCCCGCGCTCAGTGCAGTCATCCCCATGCTGCCGGGCGACCTCAACGCCGCGGTGCTCGTCGTTCAGCACATGCCTGC
>JBLNCO010000408.1:0-15690 GCA_050260715.1 Hyphomicrobiales bacterium
AATACGATGCCAGCCTCACGCGCGCTTCCCGGAACATCGATGGCGTGAAGGCGCTGCCCGCGCAGAACCTCAACGTCGTCGACCTCATCAACGCGCAGAAGCTGCTGATGACCGAGGACGCCGTTCGCCAGGCCGAAGCGCTCTGGGGCGGCGAAAACCTGAAGCCGCGCCGCGGTAAGAAGCCGGAGGCCGTCAATGCCTAAGGAACTGCACCCCTACGGCGTCCTGCTCCGCCCCATCATTACGGAGAAGAGCACCGTCCTCACGGGCGCGAATAAGTACGTCTTCGAAGTCGACCCGCGCGCGAACAAGAACCAGATCCGCGAAGCCGTGCAGCTCGCGTTCAACGTCCGCGTGGCCGATGTGAACACGATGAACATGAAGGGCAAGCCGAAGCGCTTCGGCCGCAAGGTCACGCCTCGGCCCGACTGGAAGAAGGCGATCGTGACGCTCGTTCCGGGCGACAAGATCGAGCTGTTCGAAGGGATATAAGCGATGCCGATCAAGCAGTTCAAGCCGACATCGCCGGGCCGCCGCAACGCCAGTGGTCACTCCTTCACGGAGATCACCAAGACGCGCCCGGAAAAGTCCCTCACGGTCGCGCTCAAGAAGAATTCGGGCCGCAACAACCAGGGGCGCATCACCGTTCGCCATCGCGGCGGCGGGAACCGGCGGCTTTACCGGATCATCGACTGGAAGCGAAACAAGCCCGGTGTGCCGGCGAAGGTCGTCGCCATCGAATACGACCCGAACCGCACGGCCCGCATCGCCCTGCTGCAGTACGCCGACGGCGAAAAGCGGTACATCCTCGCGCCGAACGGCCTCGCGGTGGGCGCGGTCGTGGTCAGTGGCGAAGGCGCCGACGTGCGCGTGGGCAACACGCTCCCGCTCGCGGCGATGCCCACCGGCACGCAGGTCCACAACATCGAACTCACGCCCGGGCGCGGCGGTCAGATGGTCCGCAGCGCCGGCGCCTCGGCCCAGCTGATGGCGAAGGAGGGCGACTACGCCCTGCTCCGCCTGCCCAGCGGCGAGATGCGGCGCGTGCGAATCGAATGCATGGCCACCATCGGCCAGGTCGGCAATGTCGAACACTCGCTGGTCAAGCTCGGGAAGGCAGGCCGGACGCGGCATCGCGGCCGGCGGCCCCAAGTGCGCGGCGCGGCCATGAACCCCCGCGACCATCCTCATGGCGGTGGCGAAGGCGGGGCGCCCGTCGGCATGCCCGGCCCGAAGACCCCGTGGGGCAAGCCGACCCTCGGCTACCGCACCCGCAACAACAAGCGCACCGATAAGTTCATCCAGCGGCGACGGACACGGTAGGAGCACCCTATGTCACGCTCAACCAAGAAGGGGCCATACGTTCACCCCTCACTCGAAAAGAAAGTGATGTCGATGCGGAACGCACAGAACCGCACCGTCATTCGCACGTGGTCCCGCGCCTCCACCATCCTGCCCGAGATGATTGGCCTCACCATCGCGGTGCACGATGGCCGCCGCCACGTGCCGGTGTTCGTCACCGAGAACATGGTCGGCCACAAACTCGGCGAATTCGCCCCCACGCGCACCTTCCGCGGGCACGTGGCCAAGAGCGACCGCCAGAGCCGGGTGAGGCGTTGATCATGGAAGTCCGTGCCACCGCCAGGGACATCAGCGTTTCGCCGCGCAAGGTCCGGCTCATCCTCGAACGGCTGCCCGGCCTCAGCGTCGACCAGGCGCTTGCGCTCCTGCGCTACGTCCAGTCGCCCCATGCGCGTTCCGTTTCGAAGGTCGTGCTCTCCGCCGCTTCGAACGCGGAGAACAACTTCAACCTCGATATCGACGACCTCGTCGTCAAGCGTGCCTACGCCGACGAAGGCCGCACGCTGAAGCGTTACCGGCCCCGTTCGCGTGGCCGCGTCAGCCCGATCCTCAAGCGGTCGAGCCACATCACCGTCGTACTCGACGAACGGGGGGCCTGAGTTTGGGACAGAAAGTACACCCCCACGGTTTCCGCCTGGGCATCATCTACGAGTGGGACTCGAAGTGGTTCGCTGAACGCGACTACACCGAGCGCCTGCACCAGGACCTGGAGCTCCGCCGCTACGTGCTCAACGAACTGCGCGACGCGAGCATCAGCCGCGTGGAAATCGACCGCAACGCCAACCTCATCACCGTGACGATCCACACGGCCAAGCCGGGCATCGTCATCGGCCGGGGCGGCGCGAAGGTCGAAGACCTGCGCAACAGCCTGGAGCGCTTCACTGGCGGCCGTGTGCGGGTCAACATCCAGGAGATTCGTACTCCCGAGCTCGATGCCTACCTCGTCGCCCGTTCGGTGGCCGACCAGCTGGAGCGCCGCGTGGCCTTCCGGCGCGCCGTCAAGCAGGCCGTGCAGCGCACCATGCAGCGCGGGGCCAGGGGCGTCCGCATCGCCATCGCCGGCCGCCTTGGCGGCGCCGAAATGTCGCGCCGGGAGTCGGAGACGGCCGGCCAGGTGCCGCGCCACACCCTCCGCGCCGACATCGATTACGGCCTCGCCGAAGCGCACACGACCTTCGGCCGCATCGGTGTGAAGGTCTGGATCTACAAGGGCGAAATCCTGCCCGAGCGGCCCTCCGACCGCCGCGAGGCGGTCGAGGAGGCGCCGGAGCCGGCGCCCGTGCAGGAAGCCCCCGCCGCTGCCGTGGCTGCGCCCGAGGCGGCAGCTGCGCCGGCTTCGACCGGGCCCGTGCACACGGCGATCACCATGGAGCAGCAGGAAGCGGTGCAGCGCGAGAACCGCGAGGGAGGAGCGTAAGTCATGCTGCAGCCGCGACGTGTGAAGCATCGCAAGCAGTTCCGGGGCCGCCGCCAGGGCACCGCCCTCACGGGCAACTTCGTGGCCTTCGGGCAGTACGGCCTGCAGGCCGAAGGCGCCGCCTGGATCGACTCCCGGCACATCGAAAGCGCCCGCCGCGCCATGACCAACTACATGAAGCGCGGTGGCAAGGTCTGGATTCGCATCTTCCCGGATAAGCCGGTGACCGCGAAGCCGGCCGAAACCCGCATGGGCTCCGGTAAGGGCGCCCCGGACCGCTGGGTGGCGGTCGTGAAGCCGAAGCGCGTGCTCTTCGAGGTCGCCGGCGTGCCCGAGCCGGTGGCCCGCGAAGCCCTCCGGCGCGCGGCTCACAAGCTGCCCATCCCGGTCAAAATCGTCCAGCGCGAAGAATCGGTGGTGTAGCCATGGCGGAACGCAAAGCCGCGGATATCCGTCGCCTGAGCGACGAGAACCTGAACAACGAAATCAACGAGGCCTATCGCGCCCTCTTCACCCTGCGGTTCCAGCACGCCAGCCGGCAGCTGGAAAACTACCGGGAACTGCGCAACGCCCGCCGCAGGATCGCCCGGCTCCGCACCATCAAGCGCGAGCGCGAGCTCGAGGCCGCGGCGGGCGAGGAGTAAGGGACGATGGGTCAGCAACGCATCATCGAGGGCACCGTCGTCAGCGACAAAATGGATAAGACCGTGGTCATCACGGTCATCCGCCGCAAGAAGCATCGCCTCTACCACAAGGTGATGTCGCTGACCCAACGCTTCAAGGCCCACGACGAAAACAACGAATGCCGCCTGGGCGACCGTGTGCGCATCCAGGAATCGCGCCCCATGTCGCGCGATAAGCGCTGGCGCGTCATCGAAATCGTGAGCCGGGGCGATGTCGCCGAAGTGGCGCCGTCGACCATCGGCCAGGACATCGAGCGCACGGCCCAGGTCGCACCCAAGTCGGAACAGCAGCTCGAAGAGGAGGCCCGGGAGTGATTCAGCAGGAAACGCGCCTCAAGGTCGCCGATAACTCGGGCGCCCGCTCGCTGCTGTGCATCCGCGTGCTCGGGGGCAGCCGCCGCCGCTACGCGCGCCCCGGCGACATCATCGTCGCCAGCGTCAAGGTCGCCCAGCCGAACTCGAACGTGAAGAAAGGCGACGTCGTGAAGGCGGTCGTCGTGCGCGTGGCGAAGGAATACGGGCGGCCCGACGGCTCCTACATCCGCTTCGACGAGAACGCGGCCGTGCTCCTCGCGAACGACGGCGAGAACCCGCGCGGCACGCGCATCTTCGGACCCGTCGCCCGCGAGCTGCGCGACCGCAACTTCATGAAGATCGTTTCGCTTGCGCCGGAGGTGCTCTAGTGCCAGCCAAGATCAAGCGCGGCGACCGCGTTGTGGTCATCGCCGGCAAGGACCGCGGCAAGCGCGGCACCGTCCGCCGTGTGGTCACGAAGGACAACCGCGTCGTCGTCGAAGGCGTGAACATGATCAAGCGTCACCAGCGTGCCCGCAGCCAGGGCCAGCAGTCGCAGATCATTGAGCGCGAAGCGCCGATTCACATCAGCAACGTCATGCTCATCGACCCCAACACCGACCAGCCCACGCGCGTCACCTTCCGGGAGCGCGAAGACGGCACGCTCGTGCGGGTGGGCAAGCGCAGCGGAGAGGACATCGAGTAATGCCGCCGCGACTGAAGGACCGCTACCAGGAAGAAGCGCTGCCCGCCATGCGCGAGCAGTTCAAGTACGAAAACGTCATGCAGGTGCCGCGCCTCACCAAGGTGGTGGTGAACATCGGCATGGGCGAGGCGCTGCAGGACGCGAACGCGCTCGATAAGGCCGCTGAAGACGTGGCCACCATCACCGGCCAGAAGCCGGTCATCAACCGCGCGAAGCGCTCGATCGCCAACTTCCGCCTGCGCGAAGGCAACCCGATCGGTGTGTCGACCACGCTCCGTGGCGCGCGCATGTACGAATTCCTCGACCGCCTCGTGACCGCGGCGCTGCCGCGCATCCGCGACTTCCAGGGCCTGAACCCCAACGCCTTCGATGGCCGCGGGAACTACAGCCTGGGCATCCGGGAACAGCTCATCTTCCCGGAGATCGACTACGACAAGGTCGATAAGGTCCGCGGCATGCAGGTCACGATCGTCACCACCGCGAAAACCGATGAAGAGGGCCGGCGGCTGCTCGAACTGATGGGCATGCCGTTCCGGAGGAGCTAGGAGAGGAAGCAGTGGCGAAGAAAGCTCTCATCGAAAAGTCCAAGCGCCCGCCAAAGTATCCCGCCCGGCAGCATAACCGCTGCCGCATCTGCGGCCGGCCGAAGGGCTACATCCGGCGGTTCGCCATGTGTCGCATCTGTTTCCGCGAGCATGCGCATCGGGGGCTTCTGCCCGGCGTCGTGAAGTCCAGCTGGTAAGTGCGAAAGCAAACGCCAGAGGGGAAGTGCAATGAGTATGAATGACCCCATCGCCGATATGCTGACGCGCCTCCGCAACGCGGTGCTCGCGCGTCACGATGCGGTGCTGATCCCGTCGTCCAGGATGAAGGAATCGATCGCGGCGGTGCTCAAGAACGAAGGCTTCATCCGGGATTACCAGGTGCTGCGCGACGAAGGGAAGCCCCAGCCGCAACTGAAGGTCGAACTCGGCTATGCCGGCCGCAAGCAGCCCATCCTCACCGGGCTCCAGCGCGTCAGCAAGCCCGGCCTCCGCGTCTATGTCCACCGCGACGAGATCCCCCGCGTCTACGGCGGGCTCGGTATCGCCATCCTCTCGACGCCGAAGGGCGTCATGACCGGGCAGGAAGCCCGCCGCCAGTCCGTCGGCGGCGAGCTCCTCTGCTACGTCTGGTAGGAGTTCGAACCATGTCGCGTATCGGACGCCAACCCGTAGCAGTTCCCGGCAACGTCACCGTCGAAATCGGCGACGACAACCGCGTGGTGGTCAAAGGCCCGAAGGGCCAGCTCACGCGCACCTTCCCCCGCACCATCACCATCCAGCGGGAAGATGGGCAGCTCGTCGTCACCCGGATGAACGACGAGGGCGAGCAGCGCGCGCTCCACGGTCTCTCGCGGTCGCTCCTTTCGAACATGGTGAACGGCGTCACCGAAGGCTTCACAAAGACGCTCGAAGTGCAGGGCGTGGGCTATCGCGCGCAGCTCCAGGGCTCGAACCTGCAGCTCGCACTCGGCTTTTCGCACCCCGTCATCGTTGCGCCGCCCGAGGGCATCACCTTCGCGGTGGAAGGCCCGCGCGTGATGGTCCAGGGCATCGATAAGGAACGCGTCGGCCAGGTGGCCGCAAATATTCGCAAGCTCCGGCCCCCGGAGCCCTACAAGGGCAAGGGCATCCGCTATCTCGGCGAGCGCGTGCGCCGCAAGGCGGGCAAGGCCGGGAAGGTAGGCAAGTAATGGCGAAGGCAACCAGCGTTCTGGCGCGCCAGCGGCGGCATACCCGGGTTCGCCGGCGGGTTCGCGGCACCCCCGAACGCCCGCGGCTCAACGTGTTCCGCAGCTCGGCCCACATCTACGCGCAGGTCATCGACGATGTCGCCGGCCGGACGCTTGCTGCCGCCAGCGACCTCGACGCCGACATCGTTGCCGCGACGAAGGGCAAGTCCAAGACGGAGCGCGCTGTGGCTGTCGGCAAGGCCGTCGCCGAACGCGCGAAGGCGAAGGGCGTCGCGCTCGTCGTGTTCGACCGCGGCGGCTACAAGTACCACGGCCGCGTGCGGGCGCTCGCCGACGCCGCCCGCGAAGCAGGATTGGGGTTCTAAATGGTCAACCAGTACGAATCCAACCCCGAGGAGCTGACCGAAAAGGTCATCTACATCAACCGCGTGGCCAAGGTGGTCAAGGGCGGGCGGCGCTTCAGCTTCAGCGCGCTCGTTGTCGTCGGCGATGGCCGTGGCAGCGTGGGCATCGGGCTCGGCAAGGCGAACGAAGTCCCCGAGGCGATCCGCAAGGGCGCCACGCTTGCCCGCAAGCAGATGGTTCGCATCCCCATGAACGGCGGGACCATCTCCCACCCGCTCATCGCGCGCTTCAGCGCGGCGAAGGTGCTCCTGAAGCCGGCGAGCCACGGTACCGGCGTCATCGCCGGTGGCGCCGTCCGGTCTATCATGGAAGCAGCGGGTGTCACCGACGTCCTCGCGAAGTCGCTCGGCAGCCGCAACCCGATCAACGTTGCTCGCGCCACCATGACCGGCCTCGCCTCGCTGCGCGACCCCCAGGTCGCACGCGAACGGCGGCTCGCCGTCGCGCGGGGAGAGGGCTAAGCCATGGGCACTGTGCGCATCACCTGGCGGAAGAGCGCCATCGGCTACCGCCAGGACCAGAAGGACACCATCCGCAGGCTGGGTTTCCGCCGTCTGAACCAGACGCTCGAAAAACCCGACACGCAGGACATTCGTGGCATGATCGATAAGGTGCGTCACCTCGTCGACGTGCAGGAAGAGGCTTCGGCATGAGCATCGGAGCAGAAGAGCTTCGCCCCCCGAAGGGCGCCACCCACGCGAAGAAGCGCGTTGGCCGCGGCAACGGCAGTGGCCACGGCACGTATTCGGGCAAGGGCCTGAAGGGCCAGAAGTCCCGCTCGGGCAAGAAGCTCGCCTACGACGCGTTCGAAGGCGGCCAGTTCCCCACGAGCCGGAAGTTCCACGTGCTGCGCGGCTTCAACAACAAGTGGCGCACCGAATACCAGCCGGTCAACCTCTCCGCGCTCGACCGCTTTGCCGAAGGCACGAACGTCACGCCGGATCTCCTGCGCGACGTCGGCATCCTCAAGCACCTTCGCCAGCCCGTGAAGATCCTCGGCAACGGGGACATCACGAAGAAGCTGAACGTGAGCGCCGACCGCTTCAGCGCGAGCGCAAAGACCCGGATCGAACAGGCCGGCGGCACCGTCACCGTGCTGTCGCCCGCAAAGGAAACCGAGGCGAGCTAAATGGCCACCCAACCGGCCCAGCGACCCCGCCTGCTGCAGGCCATGGTCGACGCCTTCCGCCAGGAAGACGTGCGGCAGAAGCTGCTCTTCACCCTCGCCATGCTCATCGTCTTCCGCTTCGTGGCCCACGTGCCGATCCCGAACGTGGACCGCGACGCGCTCGAGCAGGCGTTCGATAACAACTCGATCCTCGACTTCCTGAGCATCTTCTCCGGCGGGGCGCTCCAGAACCTGAGCGTGGCCGCGCTCGGCGTCTACCCCTACATCACGGCGTCGATCATCATGCAAATCCTGACGCCGCTCATCCCCTCACTGAAGTCGCTTTCCGAAGAAGGCGAACAGGGCCGGCGGCGCGTGCAGCTCTACACGCACTGGCTCTCCGTGCCGATGGCCTTCGTCCAGGGCTACGGCCAGATCCTGTTCATCAACCAGCAGAGCCAGGTCGACGTCGTCCAGGGCTTCGGGTTTCAGAACGACGCGATGGCGACCTTCGCCACGCTGTTCACGCTCTCGGCCGGCACGATGTTCCTCGTCTGGCTCGGCGAGCTCATCACCGAAAACGGCATCGGCAACGGCGTCTCGATCATCATCTTCGGTGGCATCGTCGCCCGCCTCCCCAGCCTCGTGCCGAACCTCTCGACCAACTCGATCATCGGCATCGGCGTGATGGCCGTCTTCGCCCTGGCGCTCATCTTCCTCATCGTCTTCTTCCAGGAAGCGACGCGCCGCGTTCCCGTGCAGTACGCCCGCTCCGCCTTCCGCGGCGGCCGGATGTACCGTCAACAGGGGCAGAACCACATACCCTTGCGCGTCAACATGGCGGGGATGATTCCGCTCATCTTCGCCTTCTCGATCATGATCCTTCCCGCCACCATGGCGTCGTATTTCACCGACTCCGGCGGGTGGGTCGAATCGGTCGCCGACTTCTTCGTCGAACAGTTCCAGGGCGGCCGTGGCGGCAGCGGCAGCGGCATCTACTGGGTCATCCTGTTCGTGCTGGTCATCGTCTTCACGTTCTTCTACACGATGGTCCAGTACCAGCAGCAGAACATGGCGAAGACGCTCCAGCGGCAGGGGGCGTTCATCCCCGGCATCCGCCCAGGCCCGCCGACCGAGGCCTACCTGATGCGCGTCGTCACGCGCATCACCTGGGGCGGCGCCTTCTTCCTCGGCTTCGTCGCCATCATCCCGTACTTCATCGGGAAGGTCTCCGATGTCCAGGCGCTCACCATTTCGAGCACCGGCTTCCTCATCGTCGTCGCCGTCGTTCTCGACACCATGAAACAGCTCGAAGCACAGCTGCTCATGCGCAACTACGAAGGGTTCATTCGCTAAGTGTTCATCGTGCTACTTGGTCCTCCGGGTGCCGGGAAGGGTACGCAGGCGCAACGCATCGCCGAATCAACCGGCCTGGTCCACATCTCCACGGGCGACATGTTCCGGGAGAACGTGAAGAACCAGACCGAGCTCGGCATGCTCGCCAAGACGTACATGGATAAGGGCGACCTCGTCCCCGACGAGGTCACCATCAAGATGCTGCTCGAACGCATCGGCCGCCCCGATGCCCGCGCCGGCGCGATGTTCGATGGCTTCCCGCGGAACGTCGTGCAGGCGAAGGCGCTCGACGAAGCGCTCGCGAAGCAGGGCGCGAAGATCGACCACGCTCTCCTCATTTCCGTGCGCGATGAAGAGCTCGTGAGCCGCCTCGGCGGCCGCTGGATCTGCCGCACCTGCGGCACCCTCTACCACGAGCGGAACGACCCGCCGAAGCAGCCCGGAGTCTGCGACAAGGACAGTGGCGAGCTTTACCAGCGCGAGGACGACCGCCCCGAGGTGGTCCGCAACCGCCTGGAGAAGCAGAAGCCCCCGGCGGAGCTCATCGACCATTACCGCAAGGCCGGCGTGCTCACCGAAGTGAACGGCGAGCAGTCGCTCGACGCCGTCACGCACGACCTGCTGGAGGCCATTCGCTGAAATGGCCGTAAAGCTCAAGTCGGAGGACGAACTCAAGATCATGCGAGAAGCTGGCCGGATCGTCGGCCAGACCCTCGAGCGGATCCGCGAGATGGTGCGCCCCGGGCTCAACCTGCTCGAGGTGGAGGCGTTCGTCCACGACGAGTTCAAGCGGCGCGGCGCGATCGAAACCTTCCGCGGCTATTCGCCGGCCCCGAAGTACCCGCCCTACCCGTCGAACATCTGCATCTCGCTCAACGAGCAGCTCGTCCACGGCATCCCGCGCGACCGCGTGCTCAAGGAAGGCGATCTCGTCACGTTCGACCTGGGCGCCACCTACAAGGGCTACGTCGGCGATGCCGCCATCACGGTCGGAGTGGGCGAGATCAGCGACGAAGCCAAGCGCCTGGTGCGCGTCACCGAAGAGGCGCTCGCGGCCGGCATCGCTGCCGCCCGGGCGGGGAACCACCTGAACGACATCTGCGGCGCCATCGAGGACGCCATCCGCCCGAGCGGCTACTCGATCGTGCGGGGCTACGGCGGCCACGGCGTCGGCCGCGACATGCACGAAGAGCCGCACGTGCAGAACTTCCGCATGCGGTTTCGCGGCACGCCCCTGCGCCCGGGGCTCGTGCTCGCGCTCGAACCGATGGTCAACGTGGGCGCGCCCGATGTCGTCGAATGCGAGGACGGCTGGACTGTAAAGACGAAAGACGGTAGCCTATGCTGTCATTTCGAACATACGATCGCAATTCGCGAGGGGCGTGAGGCGGAAATCCTCACGCTTCCGTGACTGACAGACGAAAGAGGGTGTATGGCTCAGGAGGGAGCGATTGAAGTAGAAGGAGTTGTAACCGAGCCACTGCCGAACGCGTTGTTTCGGGTGGAACTGGCCGATGGGCACGAAGTGCTCGCCCACATCGGGAACGGCCTCCGGCTCTCCTTCGTCAAGCTGCTTCCTGGCGATCGCGTTCGGGTGGAACTCTCGCCCTACGACCCTGGCCGTGGGCGCATCACCTATCGCTTCAAGTAGCCAGCGCCGCGTTTCTGGGGTAAGAGATGAAAGTTCGAGCATCTGTTAAGCCACGCTGCGATAAGTGCAAGGTGATCCGCCGGCACGGTCGCGTCATGGTCATTTGCGAAAATCCGAAGCATAAGCAGCGGCAGGGGTAGGCATGGCACGTATCTCCGGCGTCGACCTTCCGAACGATAAGCGCCTCGAAATCGCGCTCACCTACATCTATGGGATCGGCCTCACCCGCTCCCAGGAGATCATCGCCAACACGGGCCTCAACCCCGATACCCGCGCCCGCGACCTCACGGACGACGAGCTGCTCAAGATTCGCGACTACATCGACCACCACTTCGTGGTCGAAGGCGACCTGCGCCGCGAAGTTCGCCAGAACATCGCGCGCCTCATCGAAATCAACTGCTATCGCGGCCAGCGGCACCGCCGCAACCTGCCCGTGCATGGTCAGCGCACGCGGACCAACGCCCGCCAGAAGCGTGGCGCCCGCAAGACCGTCGCTGGTAAGAAGCGCGCCGGCAAGAAGTAAGAGGGACGAGCTCGAATGGCTGATCAGAAGCGACAGGGTGGCCGGGCGGCGCAGCAGCGCCGTCTCAAGCGGCGCGAACGGAAGTCCGTGCCGCGCGGCAAGGCGTTCATTAAGAGCACCTTCAATAACACACTGGTCACCCTTACCGACCCCAACGGGAACGTGATCTCTTGGGCGAGCGCCGGCGGCTCCGGCTTCAAGGGCTCGCGCAAGGGCACGCCCTTTGCCGCCCAGCTCGCCGGCGAAAACGCTGCCCGCCGCGCCATGGAGCACGGCATGCAGAGCGTCGAAGTCTACGTCCGCGGTGCGGGCAGCGGCCGCGAAGCGGCTATCCGTTCCCTCCAGGCGGCAGGCCTCACCGTCACCGCCATTCGCGACGTCACCCCCATTCCCCACAACGGTTGCCGCCCGCCGAAGCGGCGCCGCGTCTAGGAGCAGTCATCCGCCCATGGCACGTTACACAGGCCCAGTCTGCCGGCTCTGCCGCCGTCACGGCGAAAAGCTCTTCCTCAAGGGGGAACGCTGCTTCACGCCCAAGTGCAGCTTCGACCGCCGCCCCAACCCGCCCGGCCCCCGGCCGGCGCGCCGCCGCAAGGTCAGCGACCGCGGTCTCCAGCTGCGCGAAAAGCAGCGCGCCCGCGTGGCCTATGGCGTGCTCGAAAAGCAGTTCGTCCGCTACTACAAGGAAGCCATCCGCCGCCCCGGCGTCTCGGGCGAAAACCTCGTCCGCCTGCTCGAACTGCGGCTCGATAACGTCGTCTACCGCCTCGGGTTCGCCGACTCGCGAAACCAGGCGCGCCAGCTGGTCCGCCACGGAATCATCTCCGTGAACGGCCGCAAGCTCGATGTCCCCTCGGCCCACGTGGCCGAAGGCGATCTCGTCGGCTTCACGCCGCGCGGCCAGCGCAGCGAGTTCTACAAGATCGTCCAGGAGACCATCCGCTCCAAGAACGCCCCGTCCTGGCTCCAGGTGGACCGCGCCGCCATGACTGGCCGCGTCGTCGCCCCGCCGACCGTCCAGCAGGGCGAAACGCACCTGTTCAACGAAAACGTCATCATTGAGTACTACTCGCGATAAGCAGGCAGTCGGGCTCCCGGAAAGTTTGAGGCACGGACCAGCATGATGGATTCCATGGAGTTGATCGGACAGACGCCCGAAGAGGTTGTCCCCCAGCTCACCGTTGAAGATGAAACCGAGACCTACGCCCGCCTCGTGGTCGAACCCCTCGAGTCGGGCTACGGCATTACCCTCGGTAACGCCCTCCGCCGTGTCCTCCTCAGCTCGCTCGAGGGGGCCGCGATTACCTCCGTGCGCATCGACCAGGTCGAACACGAGTTCTCGACCATCCCGGGAGTCCAGGAGGACACCACCGAGTTCCTCCTGAACGTGAAGGAGATCCGCCTCCGCGCCCTCAGCAACCGCTCGGGCACCCTCGCGCTCGATGCCGAAGGCCCCGGGGAGGTTACCGCGGGCGACCTGCAGGTGCCCGCCGACTTCGAGATCGTGAACCCGGAGCTCCATCTCGCCACGCTCGATAGCCCCTCGGCCCGCCTGAACGTCGAGTTCCACGCGCAGCTCGGGAAGGGCTACCAGCCCGCCGGCAGCGTCGAAGGGATGCCCATCGGCGTCATCCCCGTCGATGCCGTGTTCTCGCCCATCCGCAAGGTGAACTACCGCGTCGAAAAGACGCGCGTCGGCCAGTCCACGAACTACGACCGGCTCGTGCTCGAAGTCTGGACCGATGGCACCGTCGGCGCCGTCGACGCCGTTGGCCAGAGCGCCGACATCCTGATGGACCAGTTCTCGCTGTTCAGCGCCATGGGCCGCCCCGACATCCCGCAGCTGCCCATGGGCACGACCAGCGGCACCGGCCTCATGATGGCCCCCGACCGGTACAACACGCCCATCGAGGACCTGCAGCTTTCGGTGCGCGCCTACAACTGCCTGAAGCGCAGCGGCCTGATGACCGTCGGCCAGGTCCTCGAAAAGAGCGAGGACGAGCTCCTTGGGCTTCGCAACTTCGGCCGCAAGTCGTACGACGAGCTTCGCGACAAGCTCATCGAGCTCGGCTACGTCGACCCGCACGCCGAAGGGCTCAAGCCCATTCTCGATGGCGGCGCGGCGGCCGGCGGTGCAGCCGCGGGCCCACGCCAGCGGCGGCCCGGTACCGCTCGCACCAGCTCCGTCATCCTCGACGAGGAGGACGAAGAGGAGAGCCTGGGCGCGCTCGGTAAGGCACTCAAGGAAGCACTAAAGGAGGTCGGCGACGACGATCTGCTCGGCGCCGACGACGAGGATTAAGCATGCGACACCGCGTTCATGGCCGGCACCTCGGCCGCGACACCGCCCACCGCGTGGCGCTCTATCGCAACCTGGTCACCGACCTGCTGCGCTATGAGCGCATCACCACCACGGAGGCCAAGGCGAAGGAGATTCGCCCGATGGCCGAAAAGATCATCACGCTTGGCCGCCGCGGCGACCTGCACGCCCGACGGCTTGCCGGCCGCTTCGTGTACGACCCGAAGGTCGTGCAGAAGGTGTTCACCGACATCGGCCCGCGCATGCGCGACCGGCCCGGCGGATACCTGCGCATCACCGCGCTCGAAGCCCGCAAGGGCGACGGTGCGAAAATGGCCTCCATCGAGCTCGTCGACTACGTCGAAGCCCCGCCGACCCCGCGCCCGCAGCGTGTGACCGCCGCCCCGGCGACCGCACCGGCCGCCACCACCGCGGCTCCCGCGGAAGAGCCCGCGACCGTCCCCGCGCACACCGACGTGATGGACCGCATGGTCGATGAGCGCGAGAACGTCGCCGAGGCGCCCGCCGCCGAAGAGACCCAGGAGCCCCCGGAGGCCCTGCCTTCGGATGAGCTCGCGGCCGGCAGCGCCGAATCCGCGCTGGAAGCGGAAGAGCAGGCCGAAGCGGCCGAAGCCAAACAGGCCGAGGAACGCGAAGCCAGCCAGGGCGGCGAAGGTGATGGGAGCGCCGGCCCGGTGCGGTGACCGCGAAGCGATTCGCGGCAACCGTTAGCTACGACGGCGCGCGCTTCGCCGGCTCGCAGAAGCAGGCGAATGGGCGCACCGTCCAGGGAGAACTGGAAACCGCGGCGTGCACGCTCTTCGGAACGCGCACCCGCGTGGAAATGGCAGGACGCACCGATTCGGGCGTCCACGCCATCGGCCAGGTGGCAGCGTTCACCGCGGAGACGCGGCACGATGCCAACACCGTCGGGAGGGCGTTCAACGCCAACCTGGCGGAAGATCTAGCGGTTCGCGATGTGCGCGAGGTGCCCGCGGATTTCGATCCGCGGCGCTGGGCGCGCCGCCGCTGGTACCGCTACACGGTCTGGAACGCCGAGGCGCGCCAGCCGCTCCTGAGGCGCACCGCCCTCCACGTCCGCGAACCGCTGGACGTGGAGGCGATGCAACGGGCGAGCGAAGCGCTCATCGGCAGGCAGGACTTCATCGCCTGCTCCGGGCCGCTCGAGCCGGGCCGGACTTCGGTCCGCACCGTCTCGAAAGCAGGCTGGCACAGCGAAAGCTGCGCCCTCCTGTTCGATATCGAAGCAGACGCGTTTCTGCCGCAGATGGTCCGCCGTATCGTCGGCGGGCTGCTGCAGGTGGGCCGCCGAGCGCTGGAAGTGGAGGAGTTCGTCCGCGTTTTGAACGAAGCACGCCCGGGCACGATGGGGCCGACCGCCCCCGCCCACGGGCTCTGCCTCCAGCGAGTGTGGTACGACGAGGGATACCTGGTATGACGACAAAGACGGTTCGAATGAAAGCCTCGGAGATCACGAAGGACTGGCACGTGATCGATGCCGCCAACCGGCCCCTCGGCCGCG
This sequence comes from Hyphomicrobiales bacterium, assembly GCA_050260715.1. Lineage (GTDB taxonomy): Bacteria > Chloroflexota > Dehalococcoidia > Tepidiformales > Tepidiformaceae > JALOAP01. The sequence continues at coordinate 15,083 of JBLNCO010000408.1, forward strand.
TCGCCTCCGAAGTCGCGACGCTGCTCCGCGGCAAGCACAAGCCCACCTTCGAGCCCCACCTCGACATGGGCGACTTCGTGATCGTGATCAACGCCTCGCAGGTGAAGCTCAGCGGCGGAAAGACGGCGGCGAAGACGTACTACCGCCACTCCGGCTACCCGGGCGGGCTCAAGACGCGCTCCTTCGAAACGCAGCTCGAACGCCACCCCAACAAGGTCATCGAGGCCGCCGTCTGGGGCATGCTCCCCGGCGGGCCGCTCGGCAAGAAGATGCTGCGCCACCTCAAGGTCTACGGCGGGCCGAACCACCCGCACGCCTCCCAGGTCACCGGCTCCGAGCGCGCGAGGGCCGCCCGCGAGGCCGCGGCCGCCGATCGCATGCTCGAACCGCGCAAGCCGGTCCGCCTGCGTCCCCTGCCGGTGTCCCAGGTGCCGGGCGTCGTCGAGGAGTTCCCGGAGGCCGAAGCGGCCATCGAAGAGGCGCCCCCGAAGCCGAAGCGCTCGCGCGTGAAGGAGCCTACCACGCTGCCAGCCGACCAGTCGGGTGGGGGAGCGGAAGCCACGCTTGAACCTGAAACGGTCGCCGAAGCCGCACCGCCAAAGCGCACG
>JBLNCO010000409.1:0-4759 GCA_050260715.1 Hyphomicrobiales bacterium
GGAGATGGCAAGCGCTGCCAGAGAAGTGGAAAGGCGCATCGATTGGCTCCGGGAGAATTCGCGCAAAACGAAGGGGGTGGGCGCCGGTGTGGCGCCGCACCCCCTGGTGGTGCTCGGCAGTCAGGCTAGCTGACTACCAACAGACGATCTGTTACCGGCGTCGCAGAGAGGCCGTCGCGAACGCGCCACCAGCAGCCAGGAACGCACCCGCCGCACCGATGACGAGCAGCCAGCTCGCGCTCAGGCCGCTGTCGTTGCCGGTACCCGTGTTCGGGGGCTTGGGAGCGGTGGTGGTCGTCGCCGTCGGCGTCGCCGTGCTCGTCGGCGTCGCAGCCTGCTGGACGTTGACGGTGCCCACCATGCCCTGGTCGGCATGGAGGATGCAGACGTACTGGAAGGTCCCAGCCGTGCCGAAGGTCAGTTCGAACGTCTTGCTCGCCGTCGGATCTGGGATGGCCCAGATGATGCCGCTATGGACGAGCTCGCTACCGGTGAAGGTGCCCGGGTTCGACACCGGGAAGGCGAACGGGTCGCCGCCCGGAGGCGGGCCAAGCAGCTGGCCGTTGAAGGTCACGGTATGCGGCGTCATGGTGTCGTTCGTCCACTCGATGGTGTCGCCGACCTTCAGGTTCGCCGTCGCCGGGAAGAACTGCTGGGCATCGTTGCCGCCAGCGTCGACCGCACCGACAGCCAGCTGGTAGAGGTTCGTGCCGTCGTCGCGCGGGGTGACAGAGCCAGCGCTCGCGCCGGTGGCCGCCGCGACCGCCTTCACGGCCGCGATGTTCTCCGCATATTCAGCGTCGCCGCGCGCGTCGACGTCGGCCTGCGTGTCGGCGGCCTCGCCCTCCGGAATCACGGTAACGGTGCCGGCCATGTTCGGATGAATGACGCAGATATAGGTGTAGGTGCCGGCCGTGGTGAATGTGGTCGAGAACGTGGGCGGGTTGCTCGGGTCACCGAAGATGGTGCCGGAGTGCAGGTAGCCAGCGTCGTTCGGCCAGGTGCTGTTGAGCGTCGGCTCCGGCTCGGGGCCGTTCGGGTCCAGGTTACCGGGGATGGTCACGGTGTGCGGCTCGAACCACGGGAACTGCCAGGTGACAGTCGTGCCTTCGGTCACCGTGATCGCCTTGGGGAGGAACTGGTTGATGGAGTAGCCGCTCTCCCCATCGCCCGCGCGCAGCGTCAGGCTCCCATCCTGCGCGAGCGCGGAGTCACTGGCGCCCGGCCGGGCAAACGCGACGAGCGCGATTGCCAGGGCGGGCAAGACGAATAAGAGTTTCCGCATTGCTGTCCTGCCTCCTGAGAGAAGTGGAACGTTTACCCGTTCTTTCTCTGGACCGTCAAGCAGACTAACCAACCGTTTGCCCTTATTCAACTAACTCTGTGTTACGAACCTCACCCTACTTTGAGTGTCTCAGCTACGAACTGATAACGGACATCGTGGATTGTATTCGCTCGTTGCGGCGGCGCCGGTGCGCGGCGGCGGGCCGGGCGGCCGTATCACCGCGCTATGTGCGGTACATCAACAACGGATTTACCCGCCTGGTGCTAGGCTCCCGCGCGTGACGAACGAGCAGCACCTCCAGGCGCTCAGCACGCAGCTGCACGTGCCGCTCGCGCACCTCAACCGCCGTGTGCTCGAAGCCGTTCACGAGGCCGGGTTCCTCGATCTCCGGGCCGCGCACATCCCGGTGTTCCAGTTGCTCGGCGATGGCGCGGCCCGCAGCACCGAGCTTCGCCGGCCAGGCCCATGTCACCAAGCAGTCGATGGGCGCCCTCATCGAGTACCTGGAAGCGGGCGACTACGTCGAGCGGATGCCCGACCCGGCGGATGGGCGTGCCCGCATCGTCGGCCTCACCGATCGGGGCTGGAAGGTCGTGAACTCCGCGCGGGTCTGCCTCGAACAGCTCGAGCGGGAGTGGTCGGCGCTGCTCGGCGGCCGGGCGTACGCCGCGTTCCGTCAATCGCTGGCGACAATCAACGCGCGGCTTGCGGACTGAGGGAGACAAGAAGTGGCCAGTGCCCGGTGCCCGGTGCAGGGAGAGAGCGCGACGCCCTTCACCGGCAGCGCAGGCCGTGACCGGTATGGTCGATGCCATGGTGGCTCGTTGACCCCGGCCTGCCCTGGCTTTTCACCTTTCCTCGTGTCCGCTCGTATACTTACCTCTCTGTCGCGTCGAAACCCGAGTGCGGCGGAAACGGAGGTTCGCATTGAAGAAGGCATTCGGCATCTTCGCGCTGCTGGGCGCAGCCGCGGCTGCGATCATGTTCTGGCGGCGCCGCAAGGACGACGACGAATTCCTGGACGAGGAACTCGAATAACCGTCAGCCGAACCTGATGCGCCCGAAGCCGGCCCGCTGACCGCTTCGGGCGATGTCTCTCGCGCCGGGCCGGCGGCAGTGCCCGCTGCCCGCGATACTCTCGTTGGCGCATCGCGAGCGGCACCGCTGGCGGCGGCAAGCGGCAGATCCGCCCGGCGTTCTACGCGTCCCGTTCGCCCAGCGCGGCCCGTTCTTCGAGCACCCGGGCCCATTCGGCCTCGGGGTCGTCGGCGCCGAGCTGCGCTGCCGCCGACCTCCGCGACTGCACGCCCGTTTCGACCAGCGACCGCGTGTCGGCCACCTCGCGCGAACGGTCGGCGGGGAGCACGGGCCCCCAGTGCATCACCGGCCGCAGCCCTTCGATGTCGAGCCCGGTGAACCGCGCGAGCAGCTGCAGGACCATCGTCGCGCGGCGCTCGTAGACGGCCGTCCGCACGCGGCGCTTGCGCTCGACCTTGCGCGCCACGGGGTCGAGTTCGGTGTTCAGCGCGACGCCGCTGAGCCCCTGCGGGTTGCTCCCGAAGGCGGTCCGGGGCGATTCGCCGAGGTCGTGCAGGGTGCGGTAGACCAGGTCGATGTAGTCGCAGTGGAGCGATGCGCCGCCATCCTTCAGCAGGTCGAGCAGGTACGCCTTCGCCCGTTCCGGCACCTCCCACACGGCGCCCGGTTCGACCGCGATGTCCTGCGAGCCGGTCACGCCTTCGAGCACGGCGATAGGGTTGCCCGAAAGCTCAAGGATCTGGCTCAGCTGGCTGAAGGCGCGGTTCAGTTCGCGGCTCGACTCCACAAGCGGCGGCAGGTCGCTCGATCCCCACGCCTGCTTCGGCTCCCGGAAGTTCGGGAAGATGACGAACGGGATGAACCCGTACGGGTTCGGACGCCGCTCGGTGCGTTCGTTGTCGTGCCAGAGTTCGAACGAGTCGGGGGTCCAGTACTCGGTGACGAGGACGCCGCGATCGGCCGGCCCGCCCGGCGCCTCCGCGTCGAGCCGGTACTGCGACGCCACCGCCACGAGCCGCGACGGGTCATCCGGTACGCGCCAGGCAAAGATGCCCTGCACATCGGGCGCGGTGATCCGCACCTGGCCCTCCGCCGGGTCCCACGTCACCTTATAGGCGGCGTCGCCGAGCACGGCGCAGTCCAGCTCGGTTTCGAAGTCGAGCTGTGCCAGTCCGTTCGCATACTCCACCTCGCGAAAGGCGCGCTCGGCCTCCCGGGCCCGGGTTCGCGCCTCGGCCGATGCGCCGTCGCGCGCTTCGATCTGCAGCGTCGCGCCGGTCAGCAGGTAGCTCGTGATCTTGTCGGCGAAGGCGCGCGCATAGTTAAAGGTGAGCCGGCGTTCCCCTCGCCGGGGGCGTCCGGGCCACTGGCGCCCTTCGTAGAAGTCGAGGTTTTCGCGGTACCGGCGGAGGCGCTCTTCGTCCATGTGCTTCAGGCGTTCGGGGAGCGGGAGCTCGCGCGGGCGCGCCGGGCGGCGCAGCGGAAAGACGGTCATGGCATCACACCTCGGGCAGTCTGCGCCGAGGCTCCCGTTCGCCAGCGCCAGCCGGTAGCCCCCTTTGGCGCGCTGCCGCCGGATTTGCGATAGTGGCCCGACATTCCGCTGGAGTTCGCACCGATGTCCGATGTTGTGAAGATCGAACAGGACGGCCACGTCCGGGTCATCACCCTCAATCGCCCCGAGCGCAAGAACGCCCTCAGCGACGAGCTCGCCTGGGGCATCGTCAACGCCATCGACGACTCCGTGCAGGACGACGACACCTGGGTCGTCGCTATCACCGGCTCGGGCGACTCCTTCTGTGCCGGGCTCGACCTGACCGGTACCGGCCCGAGCGCCTCGCCGCTTTCGCCGCAGTCGCAACAGCTGGACGACCTCCACTGGGTGAGCCGCTTCCTGCTCGATACGCGCATCACCTGCGACAAGCCGGTCGTCGCCGGGATTAACGGCGTCGCGGTTGGCGCCGGCCTCTCGCTCGCGATGGCCGCCGATATCCGCGTGATGCGCCGGAGCGCGCGCCTGATGGCCGGCTACCCGCGCATCGGCGGCTCGCCCGATGGCGGCCTCACGTACACGCTGCCGCAGGCCATCGGTTACGAAGGCGCCATGCGCTTCCTGCTCGAAAACCGCACGGTCGAAGGCGACGAAGCGTTGCGGCTCGGGCTCGTCGGCGAAGTCGTGGACGACGACAAGTTCGAGGCGCGCTTCCGGGAGTACTGCCAGTTCCTCTGCGAGCGCTCGCCGATCACCATGCGGCTCACGAAGCGCGGCCTGCAGAAGGCGACGACCGCCATCGACCTCGAACAGCAGATGCGCTACGAGCTGACGAACATCCGCCGCGCCTTCAGCAGCGAAGACGCCCAGGAAGCGCGCAAGGCCTTCTTCGAAAAGCGCACACCGGTGTTTAAGGGCCGTTAGCGCGGCCCCCCCGCGCTAAC
>JBLNCO010000410.1:0-9936 GCA_050260715.1 Hyphomicrobiales bacterium
CTGCTCCTCGGCGAACGCGTCGATGCCCGCCGCGCAAAGGAGATGGGCCTCGCCTGGAAGGTGGTGCCCCACGACCAGCTCATGACCGAAGCGCGCGCGCTCGCCGATCGCCTCTGCCGCGCTGCGCCGCTCGCCGTTCGCGCCACGAAAGAGGTCGCGTGGCGCGGCCAGCGTGGGTCCTGGGTCGAAGCGATTCGCTTCGGCGAGACCATGCGCCGGGTCGCCGGGGCGACCGAAGATGCGCGCGAAGGCATGGCCGCGCGCCGCGAGGGCCGTGAGCCCCACTGGAAAGCCCGCTGACGCTGGCTAGAATGCCCTACGCACGATCGTTCGTTCGGCTGGCGCCTCAACCCGCCCGGCCGGGCCACCCCCTGGAGTTTCCGTGAACATTGGCGTTGTCTTCCCGCAGACCGAATTCGGCAACGACCCGTCCCTCATTAAGGACTTCGCGCAGGCGGCTGAGGAGTTGGGCTACTCGCACCTCCTCGCCTACGACCACGTCCTCGGCGCCGTACACGAAGGGCGCGAGCCCCGGCTCACCGGGCCCTACACCGAGCGCACGCCCTTCCATGAGCCCTTCGTCCTCTTCTCCTTCCTCGCCGCCGTCACCGGCACCCTCGAATTCGTCACCGGGGTGCTCATCCTGCCGCAGCGCCAGACGGCGCTCGTGGCGAAGCAGGCCGCCGAGCTCGACGTCCTCTCCGGCGGGCGCCTGCGGCTCGGCGTCGGGACGGGCTGGAACTGGGTCGAATACGACGCACTGAACGAGAACTTCCACAACCGCGGCCGCCGCCAGGAGGAACAGATCGAGGTCCTCCGCCGCCTCTGGAACGAGGAGGTGGTCGACTACACCGGCCGCTGGCACCGCATCGACCGCGCGAACATCCTTCCGCGCCCCCAGAACCAGATTCCCATCTGGCTCGGCGGGTTCTCGGAGCCCGCATTTCGCCGCGCTGCCCGCATCGCCGATGGGTTCATCTTCTCCCGTTCCGGGCCCGAATCCGTGCAGACGATGGAGCGCGTCCGCGGCTGGGTGCGCGAAGCCGGCCGCGACCCGGACCAGTTCGGCATCGAGGCCATCCAGCCCTTCGCGGCCGGCCCCGATAAGTGGGCGCCCTACGCCGACACCTGGCGCAAGGCCGGCGCCACGCACATCTCCGTCGTCACCATGAACGCGGGCCTCGCCACCCCGCAGGACCACATCGACGCCATCACCAAGTACGCCGAGGCCGTCATGTAGGCGGGTGTGACCGAAGCCGAACCGGCAAACGTCAATCGCCAATCGTCAATTCCCGCGCAGGAGAACAGCCCCATGCCCGACCTTCCCCTCTCCGGTGTCCGTGTGCTCGAAATCGGCGGTGGTGTCGCTGCCGGGTTCGCGAGCCACTGGCTCGCCGGCTTCGGAGCCGATGTCGCCCTGACGCCACGCCCCGCAGGCGCGCTGACGGACGACGAGACCGTGTACCTCGATGTCTGGAAGCGACAGGTCGATGACCTCGACCCCGGCCGCCTGCGCGAGCTCGCCCTCGCGAGCGACATCATCGTGGAGGACCGCAAGCCCGGGTACCTCGCCTCGCGCGGCCTCGACCCCCGTGCCCTGCGGGAAGCGAAGCCCGAGCTCGTCGTCGTCTCCATTACGCCCTTCGGGCAGAACGGGCCCTACGCCGGGTTCGAAACCACGAACATCACGAACTTCGCGATGGGCGGCATCATGTCGCTCACCGGCGCCTCGAACCGCCATCCGCTGCCTACCGGTGGCAACCAGGCGTACCAGCTCGGCGGCCTGAACGGCTTCAGCGCCGCAATCACCACCTACTACGGCGCACTGGTGCACGGCGAGGGCGACTGGGTCGACATTTCGCTCCAGGAATGCGCCGCGGGCATGCTCGAGCTCTACGGCCCGCGCGTCGAGTACGAGCAGGTCGAGGCGCACATGCGCAGCGGCAACCACGTCTCCGCCACCTGGGGCATCTACCCTGTGACCGATGGCTACGCGGGCGTTTGTTGCCTGGCGCGGCAGGTACGCGCGCTCTTCAGCGTGGTCGGCGACCCGGAATTGCAGGAGGAGCGTTTCATGGACCCGCTTCAGCGCCTCCAGAACGACGACGAACTGCAGGCGCGGATGTACGCCTGGTTCGTCGGCCACTCGAAACAGGAGATCCTCGAGCTCGGCCCGAAGCACCGCATCCCCTTCGGCGCCGTGCTTACACCCGCCGACCTGCTCGTCAGTCAGCACCTGCGCGACCGCGGCTACTTCGACCGCATCACCACGGCGAGCGGCGAAACCGCCGAGGCGCCCGGACGGCCCTTCCACGGCTTCGGCTGGCGCGGCGATGGCGAGGTCCATCGCCCGGGCGCCGATACCGCCGCCGTTCTCAACGACTGGCTGGGGGTGAGGGCGTGAAAAAGCTGCCGTTCGAAGGAATCCGCGTCGCCGACCTCACGATGATGTGGGCCGGCCCCTACGCGACGCGCATCCTCGCCGAGTTGGGCGCCGAGGTCATCAAGATCGAATCGCCCAGCGCCTGGGACAACGTCCGCACGCTTATCCCGCAGCCCGGCGTCGAAGACCCCTGGAACAGTTCCTACTACTTCAACGACTACAACCGTGATAAGAAGTCGCTCGCACTCGACCTTGCCCAGGAACGCGGCAAGGAGGTGTTCCTCCGGCTCGTCGAGAAGTGCGATGTGGTCATCGAAAACTACCGGGCCGACGTCATGGAGAAGCTCGGGCTCACCTACGAGGTGATTCGCGAGCACCGCCCCGACGTGGTGATGGTGAGCATGGCCGGCTTCGGCAAGACCGGCCCCGAGCGCGATTACGTGGGTTTCGGGCCGATCATCGAGCAGATGGCCGGCGTCGCTTCGACAACCGGCTATGGCGACGACGGCATGCCCTACAAGACCGGCATCTCCTACGGCGACCCGATCGCCGGTATCGCGGCCGTCGGCGCCGTCGCGCTCGGGCTCATCCAGCGCCGCAAGACGGGCCAGGGCTGCTACGTCGACCTCGCCCAGCGCGAGACGATGGCCGCCCAGATCGGCGAGTTCTTCGTCGCGAGCTCGCTGCGTGGTGAGGACCCGAAGCACCAGGGTGGCCGTTCGCCCCGCTACGCGCCACAGGGCGTCTACCGCGCGCAGGGCAACGAGCAGTGGATCGCCATCAGCGTCCGCTCCGACGATGAGTGGCGGGCGTTGACCGGGGTCATTGGCGCGAGCGAGCTCGGTGGGCTCAACTACGAAGAACGCCGCGCCAGGCACGATGACCTCGACGCGCGCATCGAAGCGTGGACCTCGCAGCAGCACCCGCAGCAGGCCATGCTCGCGCTCCAGGAGGCGGGTGTGCCCGCCGGCCGGGTGCTCGACACGAAGGACATCCACGACGATCCGCACCTCGCTGCGCGGGGCTTCTGGGTGCGGCTCCCCCACCCGAAGATGCATCCCTGGCGGCAGCCGTCGACGGCCTGGCGGCTCGTGGAGGCGAACCCGCAGATGCGGCGCCACGCGCCCCTCTTCGGCGAGCACTCGCGCGAAATCCTGCGCGACCTGGCCGGCTGCAGCGAGAGCGACATCGACGAGCTCGAAGCGGCGAACATTACGGGTACCACGCTCATCAATCCAACCGTCGGATAGCGCGCGCTACTGCGATTGGATGAAGGCGAAAGCCTGCACACGGCTGTGTGATGTGACACGTACCTCCCCGGGTCGATCGTGGTCGTCCAGGAGGTAGCTATGGTTCGACGCAGCACCCTCTACGATGTGCGCCCCGGGTACGCCGTCTTCACACGCGACGGAAACGAGCTCGGGCGCGTGCGCGAAGTTCGCGACAACGCGTTCAAGGTCGACATCCCGTGGCGGCCCGACCGCTGGTTCCCGCTCGAGGCCGTGCTCTCGGTCATCCCCGAGGACCGCGTAACCCTCGACGCCGGCGCGCGCGACCTCGACCGCATCGAAATCGACCGGCCCGCGATGGGCCCCGACGAATATCGCCAGCGCTACGGCGGCGGCATGGATTTCGACCCCGAACGCGACCGCTGGCGCGAAGGCGCCGGATACGGCCCGTACTACGACTACGGCCGCGGCGGCGGAACGTTCGATTGGGACGAGGCCGGCGCGGCCCAGACCCGCGGCGACGAATACGGCCGCAGGCGTGGCGACTACCGTTCCCCGGAGTCCGGCTACGACCGCGAGGGCCAGTGGGACTCGGAGCGCCGACGCCGGTTCACCGGAGAAGGCCCGTGGAGCCGCGAGCGGACAACCCAACAGTGGGGCCAGCAGTACCAGGGCTACGCCGGCGACCGGCGGCGCGGCGAGCGGCCGTGGTGGTACCAGGGTGGCCGCATCTCGGCGACCGAAGGCGGGGCCGCCTACGGCGAAGGCAGCCGGTACGGCTACTACGGCGGCTACGCCGGGCGCGGCCCGAAAGGCTACCAGCGCTCCGACGACCGCATCTGCGAGGACATCTGCGAGGCGTTCACCCGCCACCCTGACCTCGACGCCAGCGACATCGAAGTGAGCGTCGAACAGGGCGAAGCGTCGCTCCGGGGCACGGTCGAGACGCGCTTCGACAAGCGCCTCGCCGAGGACATCGCCTCGGGCATCTCGGGCGTCCGCGACGTTCGCAACGAGCTTAAGGCCCAGACCAACAGCATGACCGGCGCCGAACGACCCATCACCGGCCGCGCGATGTAACGCGGGCGTCCCTGGAGGGCGGCGCGCCCTCCGCCGGGAGGCGCGATCGTCCCGGAAGCACTAGGCTACCGCCATGCGCGCTCTCCGTTTCTACGAGCCCCTCCGCGTGGCAGTGGTCGACGCACCCGACCCTTCGCCCGGCCCCGGCGAGGCGATACTCCGTGTGCACGCGACCGGGCTCTGCAACAGCGACGTTCGTGCCTACCTCGGCGAAAAGAAGGCGGCCGCGGGCGTCATCCCCGGCCACGAAGTCAGCGGCGAAGTCGTCGAGGCGGGCCGGGGTGCCCTGGCACAGGTCGGCGACGTCGTTTCGCTCTGCCCGATCGTTTGTTGTGGTAGCTGCGCGTTCTGCCGCGAGGGCTATCGCAACCGCTGCCCCGCGCGCAAGACGCTCGGCTACGACATCGATGGCGGCATCGCTGAGTACCTGCGCATCCCCGCGCCGATCGTCGCGATGGGCCAGCTCTTCCCGATGGACCCCACCACACCCGCCCACCTCCGCGCGCTCGTCGAGCCGTTCGCCTGCGTGTTGAATTCGCTCGAAGCGCTCGAGGTCCGACCTGGCGCGCCGTTTGCCGTTGTTGGCGGCGGGCCGATGGGCCTGTTGCACGTGATCGCCGCCCGCGCCTACGGCGCCGGTCCGATCCTTGTGGCCGAACCGGAGCCCGAGCGCCAGGCTATCGCCGTCCTGCTCGGCGCCGACGCAGTCGCACACCCCGAAGATGCGCCGAAGGTGGGCGACGAGCTCACGAAGGGTGAGCGCTTCCCCGCGGTGGCGGTGGCGGTGGGTAACCCGGCGGCGATTCCCACGGCGCTGGCGCTCGTCGCGCGCCTGGGGCGGATCAATCTCTTCGCGGGCTTCCCGCCCGGTTCGTCGCACCAGCTCGACCTGAACCGCCTGCACTACGACGAAATCCGGCTCGTCGGCTCCCAGAACGCGCCGATCCGCCTGTACGAACGCGCAGCGCGGATCATTCCGCGCCTTTCGGGGCTCGATAGCGTGGTCACGAACCACTACCGCCTCGCCGACGCCGCCGAAGCCTACACCGCCCGCCTCGGCCACGATGGGCTCAAGTCGGCCATCATCGTCGACGGCCCCTGAGGGCGCCCCGCCCGTAAGAAGTTCGTGTGAACCCCGGTTCGACAGGGGCAATTCGGTTACGAAAGGGCTGATAACCGGTAATCTTGTCGCTACATGAAAGCATGGTTCGCGGCGCTGGGGATCGCCCTGGTTCTTGTGGCCGGTTTCGCCGCATCTTCGGCGCCCGAAAGCCGCGCCGCCGCAGTCCGCGGCCTCGAGTTCGAGGTCTGGCGCCCCGATGGCCAGCCGGTCGAGCTCCATTTCCTGGTTCGCGCCCCGAGCGACGATGAGGCCTGGGCGGCCGCTGTCCGCGCGGCGGAGCAGCTCGTGCCGGGCGGCGCCATCGCGCCCTCCGCGGGCCGCGTCTCCGCCGCCTACGCCTTCTGGCCGTGGGCCTGGCCCGCCGAGATGCTCCCGGTGCCCGTTGCCTACAACCCTGCCGGCGCGCCCGCGGGCATCGACCCCGGCGCCGTCCCTGCGGGGCTGGCGCCATGGAGCGCCGTCCCCGATTCGTCGTTCCGCATCGCCTTCAGCGGCGAGACCAGCGCCGTGCCCGGCGTCCAGGACGGCATCCTCGACGGCCAGAACACCATCGGCTGGGTCGACATGGATTGCGCCGGCGGCTGCGTCCTCGGCGTGACCACCAAGCTGCAGTCCGCGTTCGAAGTCGACATCGCCCTCAATTCGAACCCCGAGGCCGCCCTCGGCGATGGCTCCGGCGAGACGGCCGACGTCCAGAGCGTCGTGCTGCACGAAGCCGGCCACCTCGCCGGCCTGGAACACAGCTGCCAGCCGTTCATCGGCAGTTGCACCAGCGGCGAAAACACCGCGGTCATGTTCCCGCGCTACCAGGGCATCCACCGCGAGCTGGAGCCCGATGACGTGGCCGGCATCGCCGCGCTCTATCCCGCGAACGGCGAGGCGGGCGGCGGCTCGCCCGAATCTACGGTCGAGTATTCGCTCGACCTCGACGCGGGCTGGAACCTCGTTGTCCTGCCGCCCGGGCCGCTCGATTCGACCATGGCCGGACTTGGCTGCGTCGACGCCGTGTACTCGCGCCAGGGCGCCGAGTGGTTCGTGTGGCTGCGCGACGGCGCCCGCGCGCTGAATAGCCTTTCGACGGCCAGCGGCGACGCCGCCTACTGGCTGCACTCCACCGCGGCCTGCAACCAGACGTTCACGCTGACCCGCTTCGCCTGACTCTCTAACAATTCCCGCCATCCACCCGTAACAGAAGCGGAATACTCGCGTAGTACATAGAAGGGGCCGGCTCCCGCTGCCTGTCGGGAGACGGACCGTGCGCGGCCAGCAGCTTCGACCCGATCCCACCACCGGGTCGGGCTGGCCGCCAACCCCAATTATCAGACAAGAGCACGCGACCCTTTGCGGCCGTCGCATCACTGACGCTCACGATTCGGGGAACGAGCGTACCCGCGGGACGGCGCGAACCACTCCCTACCGCGCGTCGTCTCCCGCGATACACCGCAGCGTGTGGTGTCCGATCGAGACCTGGTCGCCCGGCGAGAGCGACACCCAGTCGACCGGCGCGAGGTTCACGAGCGTGGTGAATCCCGCGGCGAGGTGATGGAGCATCGCGCGGCCGTCGGCGCCCCAGATGCGCGCGTGGAACGGCGCCAGCCCCGGTTCCTCCGGCAGGCGGATCGAACACGAAGGGTCCGACCCGAGCGTCAGCGGCTCGCTGCCCACAGGAAACCGGTTCCCGAGGTCGTCGACCAGCAGGACCGCCGGTGGCTCGACCTCCGGGCCGACGCGCCTGCGCCGCACCTGGACGGGCTCGGCCGCCTTCGGCGGCGTCACCTCCTCCTCGTCCCCGGTTCCCGCCCGCCGGCGCGCCACAACGAGCAAGGCGACCGCGGCGAGCACGACAAGCGCTGCCCCGCCGGCCAGCAGCGGAACGAACGAGCTTCCGTCGTTGTCCCTCGCGGGCTCCGGGGCCGCCGCGGCGGCCGGCGTGGCCACCTCGGGCACTGGCGTTTCGGTGATTGGCTCGGGGGCCGCAGGTTCGCGGCGGCTCTGATAGGTGGCCGTGGCGCTCGCAGCGGACGAGAGGTGAACGGTGAGCTCGAGCTGCCGTTCCTGCGCCGCGGGGTCGCCCGCCGACCGTAGCGTGATGATGTACTGGCCCCGCAAGGCCTGTTCGAGCGAATCGAAGATTTCGGGCACATCGCTGGCGGCGGGCGCCAGGTAGAACCTGCCGCCTGTCCGGGATGCGAGCTCCTGCAGGTACGCCTGGTCGACTGTGGGCCCGATGCCAACCGTGTAGAAGATGGTGCCGCTGGCCACCGCGCTCGCCAGCGAGGAGTCCCGCGTCGCCTTCGAGAGCTGGCCGTAGTCCTCGCCGTCGCTGAGCAGGATGACCGCCCGCCGCGTCGTCGCGGCCTCCTTCGTCAGCTCCGCCGAGAGCGCGACCGCATCGAAGAGTGCGGTGTCCCCTTTGGCGGTCAGCGCCCGCACGGCGGCACTCGCTGCAGCCCTGTCACCGCTCAACGGGACCCGGGTCTCTGCCGCGTTGGCGAAGCTGACCACGGCTACCTGGTCGTTCGCCGCCATGTTGGCGATGAGCACCTGCGCCGACTCCTGCGCGCGCTCCAGCGCCTCGCCGTCGTTCATGCTGGCGCTCGTATCGAGCGCGAGCACCATGGCCAGGGGAATCGTGGTGTCGACGGTCTCGGCGATCGCCTCGACGCGCGCCGGTGCGCCGCCTTCCGTTGCTTCCAGCTGTCCGGCGGTCAGCGCGGGCGCGGGCCGGCCGTTCTCCTCGATGCTGGCGACCACCCGGACGTCCGGGAAGGCGCTGTCGTCGACATCGACGATGGTCACCGAGACGGGGCCGTCTGCCTCCGCGGGCACCGTTCGTAGCCCGAACGCGGCCACAAGCGCCAGCACCACCAGGCCGGCGCGGACGAACACTGGCCGAAGAGCGGTGGCGTTCATCGCACCAGGTACCCATCGAACGCGGCGAGCGTGAGCAGTACGCCGAACGCGAGGAAGGGCGTGAACGCCACGACGTCCTTTCGCCGCCGGATTCCGAGCGCAAGCAGCAGCGCAGCGAAGAGCCCCCCGGCGACGAACGTGATCGCCAGCATGGGCAGCACCGCGCGCACGCCGGTCAGTACCCCGCAGAGCGCCGCCACTTTGACGTCGCCCATGCCCATCGCCCCCCGGCCGAGCAGCGCGACGGCGAACATGGCCGCGAACGCGGCGAATCCTCCGAGCGCCGCATCGCCCAGGCTCCCGGGCCCGAACGCGGCAGACACTGCGAGCGCCCCGAGCACTGCCGGGTACACCACCCGGTTCGGCGCCCGCAGCGTGACGACGTCGTTCGCGGCGATCCAGGCGAGCAACCCGCCAGCGGCCACGATGGCGACCGCCTGCCCGGCGGACGGCGCCTGCGTGGCGGCCGCGACCGAGAGCGCCGCCAGTGCAAGCGCGACGGCCACAGCCGGTGTCGCCGATCGCCGTACCGGGAGTTCGAGGGTTCGAACCACGGCCTAGCCTCCCAGGTCCTGGATGAAGTTGATCAGGTTCAGGATCGAGGGCACCACCACCACCGCGCCCATCGCCGGGAGGAAACAGAGCGCGAGCGGGATCGTCATCAGCACCGGCGCCCGCTGCGCCGCCTCCTGTGCACGCTGCTTCCGAATCGCCCGCAGCTCCTTCGCCTGGTGGCGAAGGACATCTCCGAGCGTGGTGCCCAGCTCTTCGCCCTGGTTGATGGCGGCCGCCAGCTGGATCAGGTCCTCGACTCCCGTGCGGTCCGCCACGTAGGTGAGGGCGTCGCGGCGCGACCGCCCGAGGCCAACCTGCCGCAGGTACGCCGAAAACGTCTCCGACAGCGGCCCTTCGGTACGCTCGGTGACGAGCGCGAAGGCCGCGTCGACGCCCATCCCTGCCTCGACGCATGTGGTGAGCAGGTCGAGCGCGTCGGCGAGCCCGCGCGTGATCTTCGTGGTCCGGTTCTTCACGCGGCGGCGAAGCACGGCGTAGGGGATGAGCACCGGGAACGGCAGGAACGCGATGCCGAAGGCGAACATCTGCAGTGGCGTCAGGCTGCCCGCCGAGAGCACCACCCACAGGTAGAACGCGACGCCCAACGCGATGCTCAGGGCCCACGTGGTGAGGAAGCCGCCCAGGCTCCACGG